>JBFKKF010000085.1:0-6724 GCA_041631355.1 Bacteriovoracaceae bacterium
ATTTGTAAAAACAAAATTTCACACCGCCAGAGAAGTAGAACATTATCAACACGATGTTTTAAATCGAATGCTAACTAAAGGCGTTTCTTTAATTGCGCTTCCCTCATCAAATAAAAAACTAACTGGATCTTTTCAAGACTACAAAGATCACCCTTTCTCATGGTGGGAGAAAAAGGGAGTAAGGCTTGGAATTGGAACTGATAATTATATTACTTTGAATACAGATTATTTACAGGAACTATTAATCACTTTATACACAGATCCAGAAAATCTTAAAATTACAAAACTTCTAATGGTGGCCACTAGAGAGCATAGAAGGCCTAATATATCTCAACTTTTATGGCAGATGAGATAATTATAAGTCTCTAACCCCGATAAAGTCTTGGGTTTTTATCATATATTGCTTATCGGAAGAGCACACTCTAGATATTGCACTAGAGACCTTTATGGCCAACCCCTTAACAGGTAAGTCTTCACTAGATGAAAACTTATATAGATCGGTGTCTTTTATTTTATAGACTCCATTATCATTTTTATAGGCCACATCCACAAAAAGACAGTAGCTATCACTTCCTGCACAAAATTTATTGGCACGAGCAAAACGATACTGATAAACAATATCTGAGTTTGCTTTATCAATTCTAGACTCTCCTACTTTTACCTTTCCACATACAGAGACTAAAGGTTTAGCATTATTAGTGTGTAACTTTCTAAAGTATTTAGAATCTGCCACATCTAAACTATACTCTTGTCCACTTTCTTTAACTGCAGCAGTAAACTCCTCTGAAGTAATAGATTCATCATCTTCGCCAGCTTCACATTCTTTTTGCTTATAAATATAAGCAAAACCTTTATTTAGTCGGATAATGTCCCTTTCTAGACGATCTTCTTTTCCCCTAACTAAACTACAGATTTTATCCGCAATATTTACATCAGCTTGATCATATGCTGACGCTTCCTCAATATTTAATGTAGATCCAATATTTCCAGCGACTGCATTTTCATCTTCTACTGGTAATGGCTGTCCACAGGATACTAGAAACATCAATAGTATTGATAATAAAGTTTTCATATCTACCTCATATAATTTGAACTTATTCTTGAATTTCTCTTTTCACTTATATTTTGTAAATAATCTTTGATCCACAGCGAGTTACTTCTTTTTAAAAGCCAGTAATCAAAGATATTTCGCTTTACAAAATGGTAGTCAGGTTTAAAGAGATTGTCCAATACCAACATATTAGCAAGTGTTGGTACCTTTAATAAGGCAGTTAGCCCATCTTTTGTTCGATAAAATGAGTTATCTCTTTTAAAATAGGTAACAATATTTTCATAGAGGTAATAGCCTTCACTTACCCCCGTATCGCAAAGCTCACTTATCTCATCCTCTGTTGCATTGAATAAATTATTTAATGAAACTTCCAAGTACTTCTGTCCTTCCTTCCAATTAACTTCTACTAATTTAGTATAGAGGTCCTCTTTCTGGGAGTATGGAAGTGCTAGAACGGGATAGAGCACAATATTTTTTCCATCCTGCTTAACTAGGCTAAAATCAACACTTAAGTTAACGTGATTAATTTCATATTGCATATATTCTTCATAATTTAAGATTGTATTATGAAAGGCAGGACATGAGTTTTTTGCTACGTCCTTTCCTAGGATTTTCGCCATGTACATCTGTTGTTGTGTAAGAGTCAAAAAGTATAATTGCCTATTAGAGAGGTCGGTATCAGCTGTGTCCTCCACAACCGAAGCAATGGATCTAGACCGCTTAATTTCGTTTATATCATTAAGATAAAACTGTGGTTTTCTATATTCTTCTTGTTCTATATTAATTCTTTCAACACCACTGACCTTAATTAAGTGATTTTCGCTCGCACAGGAAGCAATGAGAATAGATAATAAAACTAAAACTTGTAAACGCATACCTCACCTCTCAACGCTCTATATCGACAAACCTTGCGCATTTTCTAAGTTGTGCCACACAGATGGACTATTAGCGGAAAAATTTGCTAGTAAAACACTCTTTGTAACCTTAGTATCTAACTATGAATTATTGGATTATGAAGACAGAACCGGACACTTTTTCTATTCAGGACCTAGAAACTCAGAAAACTACTGATTGGGAAGGAGTCAGAAATTACCAAGCACGAAACTTCATGCGAGATCAAATGAAGTTAAACGATCAAGTACTGATATATCACTCTAGTTGTAAGAATGTTGGAATCGCAGGGATTGCAAAAGTTTGTAAGGAGTCCCATCCAGATCTTAGCTCTCTAGATAAACAAAGCCCTTATTATGATGCCAAGGCAACCAAAGAAAACCCACGGTGGTATATGGTGAGCCTAGAATGGATAAAAACGTTTCCAAGAATTATAACTTTGGCAGAACTTAAGGAAAACACTGCTCTTTCAAATATGCAAATCACTAAAAAAGGTAATAGATTATCCATTACTCCAATTAGTAAGCTTGAGTATCAGAGTATTTTAAAAATGTTATAAGTGGGAATAATTTCCGTTGCTACTAATTTTATTTTCAACAGACACATGAATGATTTTCATAACAGAAGAATTACCTGGATAAATCCTAAAAGCATACTCACCCACTGGAAGTACCTTGTAATACTCACCATTTCTAAAGGCGTACTTTCCTCGATAAAGAGTTGAGCCATCAGTATTTTTTTGAATGATTTCCACAACACCGGAAGTCTTGGAATCAACAAACTTAAACCCTGCCCCTTGATGCACAGACTTGGCATACTCAATCATAGACTGTTTATTGTCAGCGTAATAGAAAGGAATTGTCTTATACCTAGGCCATTTTGCTCTTGAAACTTCAATGGTTACTTGTAGATCATCATACCAAAAATACGACCAATCCTGCATGCCCCCTTTCAAAACGTACCAACTGGCCCCGTTTGTTATTCCTCTTTCAAACACTCTTGAGTTTGCCATAGATGGATTCTCGTCAGCATATCTAAGGGATAGCTCTTGCACCAATTGGTCAAAAGGGTGTAGTTTATAAGTATTATCCCAAGGATAATTTACAACTTCTGCTCCTCCATGAAAGTTTGCAGAGAGAGAAAAATTTCTTTGCGCCTGAAAATTCATCACAGCGATTGTTTCCGGCTCACGTTTATTTTGGGAGTTAGAATCCTCTCGAATCCAATCAGGAAAATTTCGATTAAGGTCCATTCTCCTAGCATTAGCTCTCTGTCTCATTCGAGAGCCATCTGGATTCATTGAAGGCATAATATAGATTTCGGTATTATTAATTAAACCAGTTAACTCTGCATCCACACCATAGCCGTTTATCAAGTCTTCGATCAATAATTGGGTAAGCTCCCTTCCAGTTATCTCATCACCGTGCATACTGGAAATATATTTAAACTCCGGCTCCACTTCGTCTATATTTACATTATCAGATATTTTTACCACCCATAAATCTCTGCCTTGTACTGATTTCCCTATAGAAATCAATTTCGCTATTTGAGGATTTTTTGCTACTAGGTCCCGAAGATTCTTTTCAACTTCTTTAAAGCTTGGGTAACCATAATCATCAACTAAAGACTTTTCTGAGCTAAGATAAGAATATGAGACGCCAATAAGATCTAACCATTCTACCATCCCCTGAGGTCCATAAAGCTCAAAACCATCACTAGAAATGTGATCCACAATGAGTTCTGGATGATTCATATGACGTAATGATTTTATATCTTCTATATAAACAGACTCTTCAATTTTACCCAACTGTCCCATGGCATTATAGGAAAGTAAAAATACGATACTTGTGACTAATCTTTTCAAAATGATCTCCCTCGATGAACTAGAATAAAATACACCCGAGAGATTATTAAAACCAGTAGCATGTACATCTTTCAGACATACTTAACAGAAATTATAAGTTTGAGATAGTGGAGCTGTGTGTTATTTGATATATTTTCGATACTTTGTAGGCAAACTTCCTCCCTGTCGATACCAAGCGAAATCGACCCTTTCAATGCTTTGCCAAGATCCTCCAATAATTTGGTTTTTAGCATCCAACTCTAACCAATACTTCATTGGTAATTGCATCTTCACCGAATCTTTTCTTGTTCTAGAAGATGATGATTCACCAATATAGGTTAGTATCATTTCCAGTTGCACTTCTTTAGCTGTGTATTTTGCAGCACCTTTACTTGGGGTCCTCTCACTGAGGATTCGAAATTTATATCCAAAAATAGGTTGGTTCCATACTTCACTTTTAGGGTCAATATCCACCACAAAACTTTGGTTTCTTGCCACACTCTCCACTAAAGCGATGTGAAAGGCTCCTGGGTTCATACCTTGACATTTGTATGATCGACCACTACCTCGACATCTTTGGCCTAAAAAGTAAACTTTACCTCTTTTTTCCTTTGCGTAGTAATAACTCAATAATGCATTAATATCTGATGCCGCCAACTCGATTTGTATCCCATCTTTATTTCTTAATTGTTTAAGCTCACCCGATGGATGATGCAACACCGCTTCTGCCCATCCATGACAGATACCTTGCCACCCTGGAGCATTTTTAGGGTTCTCTCTCAGAACTTTTCGGGCGAAAGAGAAATCATAATCATTATTTAAAATATCAAATTTCTCCGCAGGAGAGAGCGCATTTAACTCTTTTTGTTCTAGCTTAAATACTTTCTTTTTGGTTAATATGTCGCGAGCAGAAATTCTTTGCTTAATCTGCCATCTAAATGCAATTCCGCCTTTATATCTTGGCCAATAGCTATCTGACCAGGGTGCATGGTTTTCATCCAACGTATCGGCCATGGGAAAGGCATCCAGCTTAGGGTTATAATCTGAAAAGAATATTCTGGGGTGATTAGCAGAGTTCCATTTTTTGGAGGTAAAAATCTCATTAGAAAAACCACTTCCCCATACAGAAGCACTACTCCACACTAGCATCGGTAAAATAATAAAGTATCTCATATAGTTATGATACCTTGTGCAAGACAACTGAAAAGAGGGAGCAATATTTACAGTTTGCAAGTAACACTAACTTCAATGTTTTTTCAATTATTTATCCATTATTTACAAGACAATTCCAGGTAAAATGGCGTATAATAAGGCCATGAAAGTCATGCTTTTATCTACGTTCTTATTCCTAGTGTCTTGTTCAAGTATTGAAGTAATTTCAGATAAATTTTCTTCGAAACCTAAAGACAGCAAACACATCCTTGAAGTTGATAAAAAACTACTTGAAGATCATGGCCATCAAAATGAACCCCATAAGATCATAACCAAAGTTCGTGACAACTCTGTCAAAGTCCAGGCTTATTGTAAGAAAATGGATAGATACTTTGCAAAGTATAAATGGGGAAAATCTAATTGTGATAACTACTCATGGCACCATGTTAGAGACTCGCATTGGGGTAACCCTATCGTTTGGTATGTCTACGGTGATGAAACTAAGGTTAAAAAACAGAACACAACAATGATTCTTTGTGGAGTCCATGGCGATGAGATAACTCCTATAAAGTTTTGCTTTGATATCTTAGAAGATCTTAAAAATCACCCTAAGCTTCTGAAGGATAATCTAGTTATTATTGCTCCTCTCGTAACTCCCGATTCATTTTTTAGAAAAAGACCAACTCGTTACAATGGACGAGGAGTTGATGTCAATCGAAACTTTCCAACCAAAGACTGGAATAAAAATGCTCTTAGGTTATGGAAACAAAGATACCGCAGTGACAAACGGAGATTTCCGGGAAAATCTGCCATGAGTGAGCAAGAAACTTATTTTCAAGTAAATCTAATTAAAAGGTACGCCCCAAATAAAATTATTTCGGTTCACGCTCCTCTAACACTCATTGACTACGACGGTCCAAGTTCAAATGATCACGACCATGGTAATTTAGCTGAGCAATTACTCATTCAAATGAGTGATAAAGCCGGTAAATACCGCATTAATAATTATCCCTTCTTTACTGGAAGTCTAGGTAATTGGGCAGGAAACGAAAGAAAAATTCCAACCTATACTCTTGAACTCCCTAACTCGGATTGGACTAAAACGAAAAAATTCTATGACACCTTTCAGTTGGCCATCCACCATGCCATTTCACACGAGATGTCCAAAAAGGTTGATGATAAGAAAGTAACAGAAACTGAAAGTGCCAAATCAGATAATGATAAAGTTCTTTGATTTTATTACCTACTCAAATTTTTTTATCGCAGCTGGTGCTAGCTCCCTATACTTACTTACCCAATTAAAATCTCAACAAGACTTTAGTGTAACTACTCCAATTTTTGTCTTCAGTGTAACTGCATGTGCCTACCACCTACTACACTTTCTTCCTTGGTATACACTCCACAGAGGAAAACTCTCTCAATTAGACACTTATTACAATAAATATGGCGCCTTCAATATACTATTCATTTTGCTAAGTATTATTGTCGCTGTAATCCATATCCCAACAATGAATGGCCACCATTGGTTTATAAGCCTCGTTTGCTTTACTCTCGTTTTGCTTTACGGCAGTATTTTTTCCCAAAGGTTTTCAATTAGAAGAATTCCCTACTCAAAACAATTTGTCATTGCACTTACATGGACTGTATTTATTGTCGGCTATGGCCCCTCCAACAATTATCTCGATTATGTCGATATCTTTCTTTTTGTTTCACTTCTCTGTATTCCATTTGACTTCAAAGACATTAGTCATGATAAAGAATATGGTGTCAAAACAATCGCAATGACC
>JBFKKF010000086.1:0-6707 GCA_041631355.1 Bacteriovoracaceae bacterium
CTTTGGGATAACTTCCCCTATAGGAAGGGCCGGACAATTAAGACAATGGCAATACGGCCAATATTCTGATGTTCTTAAACATTAGCTAGAAAGTTAAATTCATCTATCGTCACAGTTTCCCAACTCTGTCCAAGGTCAGAACTATAACTAAAATCTGAGCGGGAACTAGATGACTTTTCTAATCGAAGCACTTCTTGAATTCGCTGGACAATTGCACCATCGGGAATAATTGTCTTCACCTTCAAGTAGGATTCAATATATGTACTGATAAGTGGATAATGAGTACAACCTAGGATTAAGACATTAACATCACCGACCCTATCAAGCTCTAAATTGATCTCATCTTTAACTTGTTCAAAACTGACATATTTTAGCTTTTCAATTAGTAAGGCAAGTTTTTTGAGAGGAAAAACTTTTACTTCATCCTTGGGATCAAATCTTTCTTTTAGAGATTTAAACCTTTCAGATTTATAGGTGGCTTCTGTAAGAATAAGTCCATAAGACTTAAGACTTTGATGGTGATTAATTATATTTAAATATGGTTCTATTCCCACAAATGGTGTGGCAAAATTTTTTCTAAGACAATCAATGGTTTCTGCCGTCAAAGTATTACAGGCAATAACTATCAAGTCTACACCCTTTGCCTCTAGGGCTTCCACCATACGAGAAACCTGAGCGAGCATAAACTGTTGAGATTTTTCACCATAAGGTACATTGGCTTCATCAGAAATATAGAAGATTTCCCCGCTCAGCTGGGAGTTAAAAAAGTTTTTTAAAAGAGAAAGTCCACCAAGACCGGAGTCCAAAAAACCAATTTTTTTCATTAACTACGAACTCTTCTAATTAATATATAACTGATATCATCATCTTTTCGCCAACTGACATCTTCTGGTTTTTTACAGCAAAAGCTTTTAAGCTTTTCGTGACATTCCTCAAAAACACCACCAGTAACATATTCAATAAGCTTGTCGTGGTGAATATTATCAAAAAGACCATCACTACCAATAAGAATCGTATGACCTTTTTTAAGAGCAATTTTAGAACTGGCTTCCAAACGCAAAACCTCATCTCCCACGAGGTGATTAACAAGATGCCGATCCGGTTCATCCAAAGAAGACTCTTGCTCCATATGTCCACCCGCAATGGCATACCCGACTGGGGATTGAGGGATATTAGAAAAAATAACATTTCCTCGATTATTACAATATAGGATTTCAGAGTCACCAATAGAGTAGGCCCGCAGTTCATCTTTATTAATCACTCCAAGAACCAATGTAGTTCGCGCACCAACTTTCAGATCTCTAACCTTTGCATTGGCCTTTTCAATAATATCTAAAACAACTTTCCCATCAAAGACGCCATCAGCGTAGGACTCAACTACACACTCGGCAGCAATGCGAGATGCGTCCTTTCCTCTAGGGTGACCACCAACTCCATCAGCAACCCCTAGCACGGCTCCACTATCTGCCAAATTATAAAAAAGGCAGTCCTCGTTATCATTTGATTTAGTTAAATTTTTTTGTATAAAAAATGATATTTTATAGTCATTCCAATCGAAAATATCCGATTCAATATCATCATTTGGTTGTAATACCTTTGTAGAGTTCTTATCAGCTGCCATATTCCCAATCCAAGGTTTCAATATGATATCTAAGATGACTGATCGTTTTATACTCTTTTAAAATGAGACTGCGTTTTAGGCCTTTGATCATATTTTTTATTGCTGCAGGTTGCTTTTGATAGAATTTTGCTCCGCCGATCGAATCGTAAAAAATACGGATTAATTTTATGATATCTTCATCACGGTTATCCTTTTTAGAGTCTCCCCAATGATGTAGATCGATCACTTTAATATCAAATCCAAGCCCATGGGGCCTTATCATCACATTATCAGTGTGAAGATCACCGTGATATTCTCCGGCATGGTGAATATCCTCGATTCCCTTCACCAAGTTATAAAACATATGAAGCGCCAAGAAAGTATTTAAACGCTTACCCTTTCTTCTGTCGATGATAGAGCTTAACATTTCTCCATCTATAAACTCACAAATAAGGCACGTAAGGGAGTGACCTCTATATTTTAAGACTTCCTGGGTATGATAATTCATCACCACATCACAGTCGGCTAATTTATGTAATTTTTTAGCAAAACGCGTACTGGTTTTATTGCCAATATTTCTCTGAGGGTAGAATATTTTAGCGGCACGAACTATATTGGTATGAAGTTCTGTAACTTTATAAACCTCTCCTTCCCATCCTCCACCAAGTTTTTCCTGGATAATGTACTTACCCCCCAGACGGCGACCAATTTGCAAATCAAGATTTTCAATTTTAACTTTTTTAACCATAGACTTAATCTTCACTATTTTTTCATAATCTAGCAATGGATAAAAAGAAATTCTCTCCCGTTGCAGCGGGTCGAAAAATCATAATTAGGCTAATCCTCAATTTGGTACAAATGCTCAAGAATTAAAGAAATATGAAAGTTAAATAACCTTAACCGAGTATAGACACCATGACCAAATATCGTTTTTATGAAATTTGGATATCCTCCGCCATCTTGATAATCCACTAGCAAGTGCATGCCAGTATTATGAAAACGATTTGCTCGCTCAATTTTTTTTCTTAAAACATCAAGGTTCGCCCCTGCACCTAAATAGGGTTCTAACTTCTTATTTATGGACTGTTCCTGTCTGCTAGGAGAAATCATATCAGAGCCCTCAACCCCCCATTGCTGAATATAATCACCAGACCTAGTTGTTAAGGCCCCAAAATAGTCTTTTTCATTTACTATATCGGTTCCTCGATGATTAATAATATGAAGAAGGTGCATGTGATCACTTAAAAACCATTTATACCTAGGGGGAGATCCCATAGTGACAAAGTCAAAATGCATTGTTTGTAGTAATGATAATTTACTCTCAAGATCATTTACCTCGTAAAGTGATGAAACAATCTCTGCAAGCTCATAAGCAATATCATTTTTTGCAAGCATTTGAGTCATAAGCGCAAATAATTGACCAGCATGACTATGGCCAATCAATAGTACCCGCTCACCTTTATAGCGATCAGCAGCAATTTTATTAATTAAATCAAAAGTGCTTATGACCCTTGCATAATGAGTGTTTCCAGAAGACCACTTAAAATTACATATGGGTATTTCATAGTCTGTGAGTAGTTGAAGAGTTTCCACATGTTCATTAACAAAATTTCCAACATCTTTTGCTACTGTATCCTGGGCCAATTTTGTTTTATCACGAATTTGATAAATCACTTTCTTACTTAATTTCGGAAAAAGCCGTTCAATAAGTTCAATAATATGAAAGGGGTCATCACCGACAAATGTCCCATGTACGAGAAATATCTGCTTAACTTTATTCTTATTTAAGCATTGCTTGAAAATAACACCAATATCATCGTAGGAATTAAAATCATCAGGAAGAGCAATAAATTTATATTCACTTGAAGCTGGGAGATACTTTAGCTTTGGTTTTTTAAAGGACAAGTACTTCTTAAAGAAGTAAAAGATTCCAAATAAAAGTAAGATGAAAATAATAAGGAGAATGAACAATATTTGCATGCTGTATTCTACCACTGTACCTGAGGTTATAAAAAGAAAAACCGCCTACATTGAGGCGGTTTTCTCTATATAAACATGTTTATGGAACGATTATGATGCGATTTTATCCTCATCATCAGAGCTCTCATCTGGACTAGCAGCTGCTTCTGGTGCAACTTCTCCTTCAGGAACAAGCTCAACAACTGGCTCTTCCTCAACCTCTTGCTTAGGAGCTGAACAAACAACCACATTATGATCTGCTGCTTGAGCAAGTTCTAATCCCTTAGGAAGCTTAACTTCTCCTGCCGTAATATGATGATGGATATCTAAGTCAGTAATATCTACGTCAATATGCTCTGGGATATCATGCGGTAGACCCTTAACTCTAATTTGTGACTCTGTTAACTGAACAATACCACCAGCTTTTTCACCTACTGACTCTCCAACTACATGAACTGGTACTAGTACAGATGTCGCTTCATTTCTATTTAATTGGTGAAATGAAATATGTGTCACTGCACCTAAATGGTTGGTATCAATAGTTTTAGCATTAACTAATTCTTTCTTACCATCAATTTCCATTTCAAAAACTTTACCATCTGTGTGATACAACTTATTAAAGTCTTGCCAGTTTACAAATACTGGAAGCGATTCAGAACGTTGCTTTCCAAATACAACAGCTGGAATTTTTCCTTGCTTTCTAAACTTATCTAATCGACCTTTAGAAAATCCCAGTTCTCTTTTTTCACATGATAATAATCCCATTCAACTATCCTTTGTTAGTTCATAAACTCTAGATAATATGAAATCACTAAATGTTAGCTGAAACAATTGGGGCAAAATTTCCTCCCCGATAGTTGAGTCCTATGCTGCGAAATAATTTCTTAATAAAATTCAATATTTAATTCAGAAAAATTCTTTGCCCGAGTAAGAAGGTCAATGTAATTATTTTTTTTGCTCTCATCGAGATTTCCTTCGTAGAAGCGTTTAATTCTCCAAAGTGATATGGAGAAAAAGCCCACTTTTATAGCAAGCGCTAAGAACTCTTTTTCTATATGCTTTAGTGGTCTTGCAGACTCGTAGCCTGCCAGAAATGAAAAGATTAGATCCTTTTCAAGATTATCTTGTCTTGAGTTTAAACAACAACCAGATAAGGCAATTCCAATATCCAAAATAAATCGCCCCGTACCTGCTTGTTCAAAATCTATTAGGGTAACAATCTTATCATCTTTAAAAAGAGAATTATCAAAATAAAGATCTCCATGAATAATTCCTCCAGGGAATAACTCATAGGGAAGCTCATGTAGGTTTTGATCGATAACTTCGTTAAAATAATCTAAGTATTGTGGTGCTGCATGTTTAGATTGGGCATAATCAGCAATATTAATTCCCCCATAACCAACTAAATCATGAGGACGGAGCTTATCTAAGTCTTCCTTATGTACCTCTAAGGAGTGAAGTTTTCCCAAGGCCATTCCAATCTGCTTCACACTAGATTCATTAATAAGTGGAGGTTTGCCGTCAATAAAGGGGAAAACAACTCCATACATACCTTTGTGCTGATAAATTGATTTACCTTGAATAGTTTCAAAGGGATGGAGGGAATATTGGTATTGATATTTTTTTAGTTTAAACAATATGCTCTGCTCATTTTGCAACTGCTCAATAGTCTTGTCGTTAGAAACTTTTAATAAGACCTTTTCCCCCGAATCCAATATCACTTTAAAATTAGAGTTAGAAATTCCAGTCATGGTGGCAGAAAAATCGACTCCACGACCTAATTCGTAATGCTCTAGAATTTCATTAATCTCTTTAAGATCTATATTTGAATAAACGCCCATTCTTAATCAATTTCTATTTTATAATCCTGGGCAGTCTTTTTGATAACTAGTCTTTCCATAAAATGTTCATCAATATTCACATCCAACTCATTAGTATCACTAAAAATATTACCCCAGGAGTGAAAAGTTCCTTTGGGAAGGAGTATATATTGTTGATCCTTATGTGTCCAAAACCAATCTAATTTTGCAATCCATTTAAGATATTTCAAATGAATCATCGCCGGGTGGGAATGAATAAAGTCTGCAAATGCTTTTCCGTACTGATTATTTTTATCACTTATTGGAAAGTACCTAAAATATTGATAGGCAATAATCTTACCATTATCCTGTCCAATTAATTTGAAAATTGCTGGGTAGGATTGTTGTAACTTTTGATAAGCCTTGAGAAAGTTCTTATCTAAGTACTTCGTTCCCGATTCCACATCTAGTTCTTTAAAAATAGAGTCAAAGTGTTGAATCTTTTGTTTCTTTGGAAGTTGATGAATAATTTGCTGATAAGAGTTTTCCATAACTACACCTTTTTTGTTTATGTACTTATTTTTACTTATTTATAACTCTTAGTCACTATTTTATTGCTTGACTTAAGCTGTTCTTAATTAGTCATGCACTAGTTTTAAAAAATCTTCTTTCGCTTCAGGAAATTGCCTTGCCCCTTCAAAGGCCAGATCCTCCAACGCATCACCAGGTCGTCCCATCTCCTTAGCGGCTTGAATCAAAGTAGAGTAAATTACTATCGAATATTGTTGTTTTTTAATAAAATCCTGGGCCCTAATAAAAACATCTGCCGCAGGCTTTGTCTTACGAGTAAGAAGCATTTCAATATCTCTTAGTTCTTGATTTGTTTCTTCAGTAGTAATGGCATCTAATCTTTTGGCAACCTCATCATATTGCTCCAAATCTAATAAATTTCGAAATGCGTTGGCAGCTATCAAAGATTGTGGCTCGCTTAAATCGAGCGCCTTAATGGAAGATTTTATTGCCATCTCTTTTTGGTCCATATCATTTCTGGAAATAATCCCGCGAGCGCTAATAACAAGTGCCGCAGCAATTGGCTTAGTCATCATTTTAAAATCCGTTTCCAACTCCAAGATGAGATGACAAAAATTTATTAAATTTTCATACTCTCCTGCAGCAAGGGAAACTCTTAATATATTGGGGACTCTATCCGGATTAATAGGATAGTCTGAACATAATTTATAGGCAAAACCATAAGCCTCATCAAATTTTTTCATCTCAACTAATAAGTCAAAGATATGATACAGAGTACGGTAGTGATCAGGAGATTTTTCAAGTCCCTCCTTCCAAGA
>JBFKKF010000087.1:0-6689 GCA_041631355.1 Bacteriovoracaceae bacterium
ATTGATGCTGGAATGAGAGAGCTTAACCAGACTGGATTCATGCACAATAGAGTTAGAATGATTGTTGCCTCATTCCTAACTAAAAATCTACTTCTAGATTGGCGATTAGGGGAGCGATATTTTTCCGAAAAATTATTTGATTTTGAATGTGCAGTTAATGTCGGTAATTGGCAATGGGCAAGTTCCACCGGATGTGATGCTCAACCCTATTTTAGAGTGTTTAATCCTATCTCTCAGGCAAAGAAATTTGATACAGAGGGGGAGTATATTAAACACTGGTGTCCAGAGTTAAAAGATCTCCCTTTAAAATATCTCCATGAGCCTTACTTAATGAGTGAGATGGATAAAGAACTTCTTAACTTTAAACTGGGAAAGACATATCCTTATCCTTGTGTAGATCTTAAAGAAACAAGGCAAAGGGCGATAGATTTTTTGGGCTCAGTTTAGAGAATAACTTCTATTTTATGAGTGATTTCAATTTTATCGGCTGATAAATCACATTGATATGCCAAGACTTCAACACCTTTTCGATAGGCTTCTTTGAGTAGCTTTGCATATTCAGGGTCAATATCTTTGGCCGGTGCGAACTTTGTCACATCTTCTCGATTTACTATGTATAGCATGACAGAGCGATGACCTTCTTCTTTGAGTTTTATTAGGTCTTTTAAGTGTTTTTGTCCTCTGGTAGATACGGAGTCAGGAAAGAGCGCAGTTTGGTTTTTTCCAAGTAATGTGACATTTTTTACTTCAACATAGGCATCAACAAGACCCTCTTGAGTCAGGTAAAAATCAAGTCGTGAGTCATGGACTTTTTTCTCTGGTCTTATTTCGTTGTATGCTTCTAGTTCAGTTATATTTTTCTGTTCAAGGGCCTCTCTTACTAATTTGTTTGTCATGGCAGTATTCACGCAAATATTAGTCTGCCCATTATTTGTCATTTCCAATGTGTACTTAAGTTTTCTTTTCGGGTCATCGCTTTGAGACAAGTAAACTTTCCATCCCGGCTCCCAGCAGGTCTTCATGCTTCCAGTATTAGGTACATGAGCGGTTATTACTTCACCAGAGCTAAGTTCAATATCGGAAAGAAATCGCTTGTATCTCTTTCTAATGGTTCCAGGGATAAGTTTATTTTTGAATTTCATTTTGCATGACCTTGTAAGCAAAAAAGGGCCCCCGTAGAGGCCCTGATATATACCTGTAAAATAAACTTATAGTTTCACACCTAAATCATTTAGTTCAGCAGAGTGAAGTTCCTTGATAAGGGCCTTTGTATTTTCTCTACTCGTGTTAAAGTTTTTTGCGGCCGAATCAATTAAAGCTTCTAATTCATCGTTTTCACCAACTTGAGCTTTACCAACTGCAGAAACAACTTCTGTTGGATTAACTCCATAAAGTCTTTGGGCAAAATCAGCAATATCTTGTTCAGATCTATCTTCAAGTGCGTTAAAGTCATTTACATTTTTAGCAACCTTTAAAGCCTGGTCTTGAGATAATTCAAACTTTTCAGCATATCTTTGTGCCATTCTCTCTAGTTTGAATGACTCTATATCTGAAACCTCTGCGACAATGTCTAGCTCAGAAGAAACCTTTTCTCCTGCCACATTGTAATATTCATAGTAGCACTCTGTGTGTGAGTAGTATCCCCACGAATCATAGTAATCGTAGCAATTGTAATGATAGCTTGGTTCATAATGTCCATCACTACTTCTATGGCAAGCGATAAAAGATAGTGAAAGTGTAATTAATACTAATGTGTTAGTCATTTTTGAAATCATAATTTCCCCTTTGTTACTCTCATAATTTTAATCAATCATATTGAGCTATATATGTCTCTTAAGTTGTTGCTAAAGCTTGTACTTTTTACATCAAAAAAGCCCCCTTTAACAGGGGGCACAGCGTTAAGTATCTAGAACTTTATTATAGTTCAATTCCGTTTAGTTCAAGGGCATTACCGTGTAATTCTTTGATTAATGCCTTTGTATTTTCCTTTGATGTATTGAAATTGGCAGCAGCTGATTCGATTAGAGCATCTAATTCAGTGTTTTCTCCCACTTGTGCTTTACCAACAGCTGAAACAACATCTGAAGGGTTTACTCCATATAATTTCTGAGCAAAGTCTGCCATATCTTCTTCTGTTCTATCTTCAAGCGTTGTAAAGTCTTGAACGTTCTTAGCGACTTTCATTGCTTGATCCTGAGAGAGTTCAAATTTATCAGCGTAGTGACCTGCAAGTTTTTCTAATTTTAGAGTTTCGATATCAGATACTTCCGCAACTAGATCTAGCTCAGATTGAACTTTTTCCCCTGCGACATTATAGTACTCCCAGTAACACTCATCATACATATAATAACCATATTCATCGTATACAGCATAGCAGTTGTAGTGATAAGATGGCTCATAGCTGCTGTCTGATCCACCATCTCCGCCACATGATACAAGTGCAGTTGCCATAAGTGATAATACTAATAAATTTAAAATTCTCTTCTTCATAATCGTGCTCCTCCGATTTGTTCATTTAGTAATTCTATTTTTAGCTTGAGCAATATTATTTGTCTTTAAAGAAAGTTTTACTTTTTCTTACGCATTTTTAGTGAAAAAGCAGGTGTCAATATGACTTTTGATCCCAAAGTGACACCATTTCTTATTAGCTATAACTCTAAAAAAAGAATTTTTTTATCTTTATTACAGTTGTATGCAATATAATCAGATTCATTTTTATTGATTATCCCTACTGTCTCACAGCCTTGGATGGCCAATGTGCGCATTCTTGCGGGGGATATAAGTGAAAGGTTATCTTCGATGAGTACTTCAGATATATAGCTTGGATCTTCGGCAGGTGGAAGAAATATACCATTGTTAGAGACGAGTAATTTATGTCTTCTTCTTCGGGTATTAACTTTTGATTCTTGAAATTCCACACTCTCTGTTGCCCTGTTGTAGAGGCCAACCTGATGCTCTGTCTGAAATATGACAACTCTAGGGGTTACAAGGTGAATATACTTTATATTTTCACTCTTAAGCACGTTAGGAAGTCGGATCAACTCGGTTTTGACTTGGTGATTTTCTCCAATGCTCAAGGTAAAGATGATTTGTGATCCATTATTGGAGGCTTCTGTAAAGTACCCACTTGGATAATTACTGTTATAGGGAAGTGGTCGAGCAAACATCATATCAAAGTACTGATCGAGTTTGATTTCCTTAATTTTTGTTATATTTCCATTATAGTGGTAGAGGAAATACCTTTTAATAAACCCACCTTTTTTTGCTGTAATAAAATAGAAATGGCCCTTGCTAATTTGGTCTGCTGATTGAGGAATAATATGTAGTGGAATTTCCTCGCGATCAAGATCATAATGGATCAATCCTTGAGTGTTTAATTGATAAAGATAGTTTGACTCACTCGAAGTTGGAGATTCCCATGGAGAATGATTAAGTGGGGAGCCATTTTCACCAAATCCAATCCATGTGGGACGAAAACCATTCTTTGTTTTTGCCCATGCGGGCTTACCCGGCATATAGGTTTTAGTATTCTCAAATTCATTTTTAGTAGTCAGTAAAGTTCGCTTGGGTTTGAGTTGTTCGTCAAGAATGAGAAACTTTGTTATCTTTGTCCCATCTTTTTTGTTGTAGACATATAAAATGACATATTCACTTTTAGTATCGTTATCAATATCAACTCGATAAAAATTGAGAATGACAGCATACTTTTCCTTAATAATATAATTTTTTGATTGTTTGTAGGAACCGTTATCATACTTTAAAATTTTTAAGTGCCCAGTTCCGCTTACCTGTTTGTGGGCAACAAAGTCTGGATATGTATCTTTGTTATGGATATTTACAAATGGTCGTATTGTGTATTGCTCTCCTAATTCATTTTCAAGTTGTAAATGCTCAATATCTTGAGCTTCTATCTTTGGATGAATAAAACGAATCTTTTGTGTTTTTATAATATAATTATAGACACCACTATTATCTTTGACTTTGGCGTTAAATAAATATGTACTTTTAATGTTTTGCCCAAGTTTTATTCGATATTTAAGCTTAATGACATCATTGGGCTCTAGTTGGATTGGGCGTTCATTACTCAAGATTTCTACATCTTCAGACCTAGAGTTAATATCTATTTGGGCATGGGTTGATTTTGTGCCGTAATTTTTAAACTCAATCTCAAAATAATATCCCCGAGTATCCTTTTTTATAAAACTGATGCTTTTATTCAGTGGAAAAATTAAACTGTTAGCACTTGTCGTAAGTGCTTGGTCATAGTCCAAATTTCCAAAGCGGATATGATGATCATTTATTTTGGATCTCGCCCCTTTTAGAAGCTTCACTCTCGCCTCTTGAGGTGTGTTACCAAGGGAGAGTAGGTTTGCTAGTACTCCAGCAGTGATTGGTGCTGCTTGGCTTGTTCCAGATAAATACTCATAATTATTATCTTGGGTAAAGCGTTTTGATCTTTTGTTGGTTGGCCATGTACTAAGTATACTTTTTCCTGGAGCGATAATATCGACTTGAGTTCCTTTATTAGAGAAATTGGTAAGCTCTCCTGACTCGTCATGGGCGCCCACACAAATTACATCGTTATACGCGCAGGGAAAACTCACATCGGAATGAGAGTCATTTCCAGCGGCCACGACGATGAGTATATTTCTTTTAATTGCTGCTGCTACCATCTCTCGCATAATTTTTGAATCATATTGAAACTTCCAACCTAGTGACATATTGACCACTTGAGCACCGTTTTTGATAGCGTATAGTAGTCCCTTGGCCATATTTTCAATGGGGGAGTCAGCGCTAGAATTTAGGGCGACTTGAATAGGTATGATTTCCACGTTCCTTGCGACACCTTGGATAAGTCCATTCTTACTCTGTGCTGCTATGATTCCACTGACATGGGTTCCATGGCCATTTTCATCGTTGATTTCGGGGGAACCGGTGATTTCAACTCCAGGAAAGCTTTTTGCCGAGAAATTCCAGCCATGGCAGTCTAGCGGATATCCATTTTTATTTGCATCTTGCTTGCTATATTTTTCATGACATATATTTTTATCGGTAGTCGCCTCAATACATGATTTGTATTCGGCAAGTAGCTTACATTCCATCTCATTAGTTAGGATACTGGTCTTAAGAGCAGGGTGATTAAGGTCTACACCTGAATCTATGATGGCAACTTTTATTTTTTGTTTATAGTCTAATTCTTGAGTAGGATAGTTGATGTCTTCATTTGGATTTGCCTGTATGGTTTCTGTATCAATATCAGTAATCCAGCGAAGTATATCCCAACCTGGATTATTTAAGTACCATTGAAAAGATCTATAGTTTTCAAATTTTATATGGTTTATATTTTCGAATTTTACAGAAGGGTAAGATTTTATCAAAATCTCCAGGGGCACAGTCGTATTCACTCGATATAAATTATGAGTAACTCCAATTGACCTTAGAGTTTCAACCTCTTTTTGAGAGAATACTTTGACGGCCTTTGGGTCGATATTATCAATTGTATTTTGATTATCAGTATAGGCATAAAATGATTCTGCCAGACATAAATTTGATAGTGATAAAATAATAGCTAAAATTACAATTCTCATTACATTCCCGGTGTTATATTTAGCGCTCTTAATTCATATGTGCCAATGCCTAATAAAGAGCTAATATGATCAAATATTCCGCTCCCGTAGTATTTATCGTATTTACCATAACTATTAGAGATATAGTCTACGTATCCCTTCTCTGAACCTTCTAAAAAACCAGTTATTCTAGTAGAAGCAAACAAAACATCTTTACCAAGCCAATTAATCACAGCTGCCCGATCAAATGACTCAAATAGTGTTTTTATAATGTGGTGAATTTCTTTTGTTTTTAGAATTGGATTATGACTTAATTGTTTACCTCTAAGTTTAAGCATTGTTTTTACCCCTAGTGGTGTACACTTTCTTGTTTGTCCTTTTCTAGGCCCGGCACTTTTTTTACGACAATACTGTGCCCAATCCTTGCTTCCATATAAACTTTTGAGCTTCATCATTGCCTGATTATAGTTCGTATTTATAATATCCCTTTTTATTATGTTATAAAATTTAGGATAGATTATAAGCGTCGTTTGTACTTTATATCCTTTAAGAGCGCCATGATTCTTAAAAAGTTCTCTATTGATATGATAGTCATTATTTTTTGCACCAAAGAGATATTCGATATAATTAAATATCTGGTTTAGTTTATTGAACTTTGCACTCCAGCCCTGCCATATATAGTCTATCTTCGTGGTTATCATTTCCGATTTGTGTGCCGTGATATCCGCTTCTGAAATATAGTATCTGGATTTACTATGTCCCTTTAGCGTTTGTCCGGGATCACTCGCATCTTGTCCTAATTGGACATAATCATTAAAGTATCCAAATACAGAATTTAGAAATCCAAGGTAAGAGTTTCCATGCCGATAAATGGTATTTGTTGCATATAAATGCTTTGTCCGCTCAAGCAAATTAAGATTTGGATGTTCAGCTTCAGGAAGAACGACTTGAACCTTATTATCATAGCGCATGTGATCTCGTTTATGCCAAAGAACTTTTAAGGAGTTAAGTCTTCCTTCCAGGTCATTTTGAAGTTTGATTGGGGCGTAATACTGCTCTAGATAACTTGTACTATTACTTGTAAATAACTGATGAAGTGTTTTTAGAACGACATGTTTTTCA
>JBFKKF010000088.1:0-6669 GCA_041631355.1 Bacteriovoracaceae bacterium
AATTTAACTCAACAAAATTAGGGGAATACGTATTAAATAAATACTTCTTAAGGAAGTATAATATTCATATTGATGAAAGTTTTGCTGCAGAGTTAAAGAACGTCAATGAAGTAAAAATCATTAATCATCTTACTACGGGACAGGAAATAGACAGAATATGCCTTGATTCTTTTGACCAAGGATTTAATTTAATTTCACTTAGAAGTTATTTTGATCATATAATTTATTACCTAACTTATATGAAACAAGCTGGATTAGCAGGAGTTCCATTTGAGATAGAGTATGGATCCAACTCTGACTACTATGTGGTTAATATTTACGCATCAGTTAAAAGGTTTGTTGCAGAGTTTATGATTGATGCCTTTGGCCCGGTCAATAGTACAACACCTCTAAGTTACTTACTCACCATTGGGGCCAAAAGTTGTGATTTCTTTGATGCGACATATGTAGAGGACCCTGGTAAAATTGTTTTTAGGGCCTTTTTTGCAAAAAATGAAGACTCGTTTAAAGGGCTCGCATTCAACCACATCAATACTGCCGCTCAGACAGTTTATCAATTAGAGAAAAAAATCAGTGAATTCAAGCCTGAGAGTGAATTAAAACAAGAGGTGGAGGAACGTCTTGAAAAGCTTGTTGGAGAAGATCTACCAGGGGGCTTTTTTGAGATTACGAGTGTTCCAAGTAGGGATTCTGTATTAGATGAGGATAATGGAAATGAGGTAGTTGGCTTTATAATTGAAGTTATTGCCCAGAAATATCCTGATAGAGATGTCTCTGAATTTAACCCAAATGATTTAAAAGAAATTCTAGAAGATTATCCGAATCAAGATATTATAGATGAGCTTACAGAAGACGATTTAGAGCATCTAAGTAGAAAATTAAAAAATCCAAAACTTGCCAGCGCGTTTGAAGAAGAAGTGGCAAGAGTTAGGGAAGAACTCGAGCAAGATGAAGATTTTAGAAAGGAGTTAGATGATACACTATCTCGGGAAGTCGCAACAGGGGTTGGGAAACATGTTGATCTTGATGCTATAAATAATATTTTAGGAAAAGGTGAGAAGGGATCTTTTGAGAGTTTAGATATTGATCATATTGCACAAAATGTGGTGGATGATCTAAAAGAGCAAGGGGTTGATGAAGATTCACTGCAAAAGTTAATTCCTGATATAGTTAAAAACGCTTCCAAGTTTTTTGATAGTGAAGAGGACTTTAATGAGTTTACAGAAAAACTAAATGATAAGATTCTAGAAAACTTTGAAGATGCAGCGGTGTCAGAATTAATAGATTTCGAAAAAGATATTGTGCAATCGGAAATCCCACAATTTACAGAAGATAGAATTAAAGACATAGATCTAAATAGTTTTGAAGATTCAATGCTAGATGGGGTCTTTGATGAGCTTCCAGATGAACTTAAGGCAGACCCAGATAAATTAGAAAAGTTTGGGGTCCATTTTATCGAAGAAGCGCTAGGTCAGTATCCAAATATATCTCAAAATGATAAAGAAGAAATATTTGCCAAAATTGTTGATAAACTCTGCGATGAAGTGGACGATGAACATAAAGATTCACTTAGATCAAAGCTTGACTCTCATAAGGAAAGAATCCTAGGAAAAAGGCCAAAGCGAGAAGAGAAGGTTTTAGTTAAGGGGAGTATTGAGGAAGAAGATCCTGTCATTAAAATTGGAGGAGACTGGCCAGATACAGACGAGTCACAAGTTACACTGGTAAAAGGTGGCAAACAGGAAGCCGAAGACTTTGTACAAAAGATAAAATCACTACCAGGTGAAAAAGAAGAAGAGATTATTCATAAATTTTCCAAGTCATTTGAAGATAATACTCTGAACGATAAGTTCTTGATAAAAGGAGGAGGGGGTTCGGATCTAGAGTCAGAAATGAATCAGTTTGTTAAAAGCTCTATTGATCAGATGGGAGATCTTGATGCGAAGGTTAAAGGCTATTTACATAAAAACGCACCGAAGAGGCTAACAGAAGCCATTAAAAAGCATGCGCAAGATGCTGGTCTTGATTTGGAGAACTTGGATCAAAAAACCTTGTTAGGGTTTAATCAATCTCAATTGCCTCAAGTAGTTAAGCAGATCGTATCTGATAATAATGCCATTGTTGAGTTTGAGTCAGAACTAAAAACACCGGCCCAGGTAAATGAGAATCAATTCGAAGCGGAGTTTAAAGAAAATTTGGAAAATAAATTAACTGATATTCCAGAGATAACTCGTATCGATGGTAAGTACAGCATTGGTGAAGACGAAGCTCAAGAACAAAATATTAATGCAATTATCGAAGAGACAATGCAAGAAACTCTCGCAAGTCAATTTCATTTAGATGATATTTCAAGAGAAGAAATTTTAGAAAAAGAAAATGAGTTGATAGATAATATTTCATCCACTTTTGGGATGGACAAAAGTACAGTGGAAAAGATTGTTAAAGCCGCAGCGAAACAAGTGATGAAGAAGGAAAAAGATGCTGTCGCTAAAAAAATCTATAATGAAGATAGTGATGGGGGAGCACTTAAGAAAAAAGGCACAAAAGCGGAAGTGGAATTGATTACGAAGCTTCAGAAAACTGATATTGAAAATAAAAAACTAAAATCTCAGCTACAGGCCACTAAGGTAAAACTAGAAAGCTCAGAAGCTACTAATGCTAAGCTAGACGACATTAGAATGCGCGCGGAAATGGAAGCATTTGATGAGGAAGACGAACTTGATACCAAAGCAGAAGTTGAAAAGATTATTACACGTCTAGATGAAGACAAGAAAAAAGTAGAACAGATCAGCGAGAAGCATAAAGTTGATGAAGGAGAGTCAGAAAGACTGAAAGAAGCTATTGAAAATACAAAGAAATTGGCGATGCGTGCAGGCACAGCAGAGTCAGAGCTTAAAAAAATGGAGCTTAAGCTTAAAGGAATGGAATCAAGCTTTAAGACAGAGTATGATCAACTTCAAAAAAAGCTTAAAACAAAAGACCTTGTTCTTGAAAAAGCCAAAGATAAGATGAAAAATATTATTGTTAAAAAACAAGGAGAGCTCGCTCAGTATAAAAATCAAGTGGCGGCTTTAAGTTCTAAGCTCGAAGGAGGCTATGATCAGGCTTTGGAGCAAGATTATAAGCGAATTCGAAATGATAATGATAAATTAAGAAAACAAGCAGAAATTTATAAACAAAAAATAGAGTCCATGATTAGTGCCCATGGAAAAGAAAAGAAACATGATTCAACGGCACAAGTACAAGAAGAAAATAGAGCATTAAAAGGACTGAAAAACCAATTAGAGCATAAACTTAATAGTGAACAGCGAACAAAACGCTCCCTGGAAGAGAGATATAACAAGGCGAAAGCTTTTGAAAACAAGGCGCGAACAGAGTTACATCAGTTAAAAACGAAATTGAAATCCGCTGAGGGGCAAGCAAAAGTTCTTCAGTCTCAGAACAATAACTTGATGAAAAAAGCCAGCCAAACCCACGGTGCTGAAAATATTGAAAAAGAAAATGTTGAGATTGCAAAGCTATCAAATGAGAATAATAGACTAAAATCTCAACTGCAAAACCTACTCAGTAAGCAGCCTAAGGACGGGGAAATAAAAAAATCTGGGGATTCAGATGCTAAAGTACTTAAGTTTCAAAATGAAATTGCTAAATTGAATAAGGAAAAGAAGGCCTTAGAGAGTAAACTTCAGGGCAGTACTCCTGGACAGAAATCTTCACCAGAAGATGATCAATTGACAGCAGAAAACACAAAATTAAAAACTAAAATTCAGGAACTTGAAGCCAAGCTAAAGTCTAATTCAAATGAGATAAAGTCTTCTGGGGGCGAATCTTCGGAGTTAAAAGCCTTAGAGATGAAAAACCGTGGTTTAGAAGCAAAGGTTGCTCAATTAGAGAAAAACTCCTCAAATAAATCTGAAGAGAAAGACTTTAGTAACTTAAAATCTAAAAATATAGCTTTAGAAAATAAAGTTAAAGAACTTGAGAGTAAATTGAATGCTTTTCCAACAGAGAAGGCATCACCTACAGATTCGGCTAAGGCCAATACCAGTGATGGCCATCTAAAAGAGTTAGGAAGAGCGAAAGAGTCACTTGGTCAGCTTGAATTGCGTTATAAGGAACTGGAAAGAAAATCTGAAGCCGAGATTAAAAAATTAAAGCAAGATTTAACGGATGCCACTAGCTCTACAGAACAGGCAAGTGCTAAGGGGAATGGACCGGATAAAGACGATGCCCAGGCAATTAAAAAAGATTATAACGATCTAGCTAAAAAATATAAGGAATTAGAACAGAGAAATAATGTCGAGGTAACAAAGCTTAAAAAAGAGCTTAGTCTGGCCCCTTCACTTTCAGAATTAACAACATTGAAATCCAAAAATGTGACCTTAGAAAAAGAAATTGCGGGGCTTAAAAAATCTATAAGTGATAAAGATAAGGAAAATAGTTCTTCTGGAGCTAAAGCAAGTCAAGACAGCATCGAGTTAATAAATACCAAAAAAGAATTGGATAAGATGTCACTTCTAAATAAAGAGTTACAAAAGAAAGTTCAATTATTGGATCAAAAACTTAAGAAAGGTAGTACACCTAAGCCTGGCGTTATGGGTACTAGTGGTGGTGGTTCGGCTAAAGAAAAGCAACTAGAGCAAAGCGTCAAGAAATTAAATAGTGAATTGAGTAAATATAAACAAGAAATTGCGAACCAGAAAAAAGAGCAGATAAAGCATAAAACCGAGGTTACCGGGCTTAAGAATCAAATTACTAAGCTTAAAAAGGATTTGGAGAAGGCGAATAAAGGGAATAAAAAAGCTGCGTGATTTTGAAATTTATCTTGTCATCTCTATCATAAAGTCTTATAAATATTGTCACGCAAATCTAATGCCGTAGTGGTGGAATTGGTAGACACGCTAGACTTAGGATCTAGTGCGCAAGCGTGGGGGTTCAAGTCCCTCCTACGGCACCATCTAAAAGCGATTTAATTCACTGATCTTTAAATATGTATATTTTATCAAATCACTTTTATTTTATAATTTCTTGGTGTGTTTGTTGGCTATCAATGTATGGAATTTATGAACTAGGGTTTCGTCCCAAGGAAATAGGAAATTCTTTTCAACTTATAGTTATTTGCACTTATTTTCTAGGAGCTTCTTTTCTCGCAGGAAAGCTCTTAGGAGTTAATTCCATAATTTTTAATAAACTCGGTCGGCTAGAAATACTCAGAAAAGCAATTTTAATATGTGCTGTTTATATCGTGTTGGCGCTAATAACTAGTTGGCTTATACCAGTGAGTCCCGAGAAGCTAGATTGGTTTGTTTCCCTGGGGCTTCATTTTCCAAGCTTTTCAAGTTACGCCCTTATATGGAAGGTTGTGAATGTCTTCTCCCAGCAATTTCTTATTTGGGGATTAGTTTTTAAGTTATTTTATAGTTTTGAGCTTAAAAAAGATAAAGTGATCTTACTGAGTTGTATTGCATTTTGTTTAATTCATTTGCCCATGGTTTATCGCATGTCCTACCAGGCACTTCTTTTTATTATTCCAGCGAGCTTTGCTGGTGGAATCTTTTCATATTTGATTCTCAGGTCCAGTAATGGAGCTTATCATGCTAAACTTTTTCACCTAAGTTTCTATTTGTGCTTAGGTATCGCTCTTAGGATTTATTAAGCTCTGGCAGGTTCGAGTTATAAGGTTTGCCAAATTGATGATCATATGTTTGGGATTATACATCTATTATTAAGTACTTAATGCGCTAAGTAGGACATTTTCGCTTGGAAATAACGATAGGACATAATTGTATAGATTTTATACACTTACCTTTTCTAATAGTTTCTTTTTACATCATCACTAGCAAAAAAAACAGATTCTCCTAAAATCAAAACATTAACAATTAAGATGATTATTTTTAACAAAATGTAGGAGACACTATGAAAATGACAAATTTGATATTATTGGGTTGTATTGCAGCAGGGACAATCTCTTGTAGTAGCGAAGATGATAAATATGTAAGGCTGTTTCACGCTGTTGACCAAGAATCGAGACTGTACTCAAGTCTTACTCAGAGAACAGAGTCAAGTGAACTATCATATGATGGAGAAGAGAAATACTTTAAACTACTTCATTACTGGCAAAGCGTTAAGAACCTAAGAAATTATTTAGTTCAGGCAAAAACGAGCTTAACGATTAAAGACGTTAATAGTCTTATTGAATCAGTTAAAACAGTTGCTCCCCAAAGAAATCAACTAATAGTTCTTAATCAACTAGCACCAGAGTACTTAAAGGAAGCTCAACTTATAAAGGAAGACCTATTACGTTTAAGGGACTTAATCATAAAGGACTATAGAGATCTAACACAGGAAGATATTGATCTATCACAATTTAACTTAATTCTTGATACCAAAGAGCAGAAAATTCAATTTTTTGGAGATGATTATTGTAATAATAGAACAATCCTTGGAACTTTAAGTGGAATAGCGACTGAGCAAAAATGTGAAGATCTTGTAGCAAAAACAGATCGCTATGCACGTGTTGAGTCAATTTCTATTAATGGACAATGTATTAATATTGAAAATGAAGCAGGAAACCCTAGTTTTCTAGATTTTGATCAAGCATGCTTTACAAGAGTAATTCATAATAATTTTTCTGCTGATACGAACGAACGCCCTCGGCGGTTTTTTTCA
>JBFKKF010000089.1:0-6581 GCA_041631355.1 Bacteriovoracaceae bacterium
ACAAAAAGCTTATAGAGTAAAAATATTTTCAGAACACAAGGGAAAAACGATCAAAGGGGGAAAGATGACCTTCTGGTTTTCTGCGGACCCGAAAAGATTGTTTCTTGGCTTTGATGCCAGCATAAAAATTGGAAAGGTAAGGGGTGAGATCTACTCCTATAAAGCTCGATAATTATCATGAGAGAAAAAATATCTTTAAAAGACTTCAATGTACTTTTGATTTGTCAGAGCAATAAATGGGCCACGATTGAAAGAAGGGCCTTAGCCGATAGCGTATTTCTCAGAGACTCAGGTGGTAATCCTACCCTTCTTTGCATAAAGGGATCTCAGCTAGATGTCGAAGCAGAAAAGGAAGATATTCCAAGGGTTTATTTAGGAAACTCAAAAGAAAAATCTATTTTTGATATTAGACTCTATTTCGAGTTTAACTCTCTTTTAAAAAATACAGATTACGAGATAGTTCATACTTATTCATTTTACTCAACACTTATGTGCGCATTTATTCTCAAGACATCAGTTGAAACACCTTTATTCTTTACTCTTAACCAAATAGTAAAGTTTACTTCCTTTAAATTTATGAGAAGTTTTATTTTAAATCGGGTGGATAGTATCTTTACCTTGTCAGAACAAGTGCAAGAATATGCAAGAGAGTCCTTGGAAGTAAATCCCATAAAAGTTAAAAACCTAGGTCTGGGATTGGATGTCTTAAAAACTTCCAAGTCAGGGGCTGAAGAAAAAATCTTAGGTTGCGTGATCAATAATATCGCTGAACTTAAGCGGTTAAAGTATGTTGTGAAAGTTTTTAGGGTGCTGAAAAATTATTCTCAAATTGAAATTCCACCAATGAAGTTATTTTTATTTTTAGGTCCACGAATCTACCAAAAAGACAAAGCGAAAAAAATATTAAAAGAGCTGGAATATGAATTTTATGAAGGAGATATTTTTCTTTATAACTTAGAGAGTCGGCTAGATGAGGTAAAAAAAGTAGATATTGTTTTAGGATTATCATTTGATGAGCCCGTTAATGATTATGAAATTATGGCATTAATTAATGGTAAGCCTGTACTTTTACCGCGCACAGCGGCAAGGCAGTCTTTATTATTCAAGTATCGCTGGATTGGAGAGTCCTATTTTGAGGGAGATATTCGGGAGGCCAAAACTAAAATTGAAAAGATTTTAATGAATTTTTCAATATATACAAGCGCATTAAAAGAATTTTCTACTGAAATAGTTGATACCCACGGTATTGATCGTTATGCAGAACTTTTTGAGCGCTATTATGTACAACAATACGTAAAGAGACAGCGCCTACTGAGTAAGAAAAAGGTCGCTAGTTCATTGACATAAATTGCTGAAAAGACTATAAATTCACTTCATTCAAACTTTGTTTGAACCCCCCTCGCAGTAGCGAGGTTATCGAAATTTAAAAGGTGGACAAAATTATGTCAACAACACAAATCCCTGCATGGGCAAAAGAATTTGAAGTCGTTACAGAAGATGCTGAAGCGGCGACAACAAACACGGAGTTCGAGGAGCTTCTAAGCACATCCTCTGGAGCAAGCTTTACTGAAGGTGAAGTTTACAAAGGAAAAGTTATCAACGTTACTGATGATTTCGTAACAGTTGATATCGGTTACAAGCAAGAAGGATTAGTTCTAGCAAAAGAGTTTAGAAACTATGACGGAAGCTTAAAAGTTAAGGTCGATGATGAGATCGAAGTTTATTTAGAAAAACTAGAGTCCCATCTAGGAAACCTTGTTTTATCAAAGGATAAGGCAGAAATTCTTAAGGCTTGGGATAAGATCTCAGAAGCTTGTGAGAAAGGACAACCCGTTCAAGGTACGGTTATCGCTAAAGTTAAAGGTGGATTATCCGTTGATATTGGAGTTAAGGCTTTCTTACCAGGTTCTCAAATTGATATTAGACCAACAAAAAACCTCGATAAGTTCATTGGTAAAACAATGGAATTTAAAGTTATTAAATTTAACAAAAAGCGTGGAAACATCGTTCTTTCTAGAAGAGCTATCCTAGCTGAAGAAAGAGGAAAACTAAGAGAGGACACTCTTGGTCAAATCACTGAAGGAATGATCGTTAAAGGTATTGTTAAAAATATCACAGACTACGGTGCATTTATTGATCTCGGTGGTGTAGATGGACTTCTTCACATTACTGATATGTCTTGGGGAAGAGTTAAGCATCCTTCAAACTTATTAGCGGTTGGTGATGAAATTAACGTTAAGATCCTTAAGTATGATGCATCTAAAGAAAGAGTTTCTTTAGGGCTTAAGCAAGTTCAGCCAAATCCTTGGGAATCTGCAAAAGATAATTATATTCCTGGAACAAAAGTTTCCGGTGAAATTGTATCAGTTAAAGACTATGGAATCTTTGTTGAGCTAAGTGATGGCATCGAAGGTCTTGTTCACGTTTCAGAAGTTTCATGGACAAATTCTAAGGGACCTATTAAAGGTTACAATGTAGGAGATACAATCGAAGCTCAGGTACTTGAAGTTGACGTTGAAAACAAAAGAATATCTCTTGGTGTTAAGCAACTACAGTCAAACCCTTGGGATGAGCTAGTTGCAAAATATCCTGTAGGAAAAGAAGTAGAAGGAACAGTAAAGGCCATTGTTGACTTTGGTGTGTTCATTGACTTAGGGGAAGATGTTGATGCTTTAATTCACGTTTCAGATGTTTCGTGGACTAAGAAAAATATTAATCCAAATAATGAGTTCAAAGTTGGTGACAAGGTAAAAGCTGCAGTTCTTACTGTTGACGCTGATAATTCAAAATTCTGTTTAGGTATTAAGCAACTAGAAGAAGATCCTTGGAAGAGAATTGAAGAAAGAATGCCTGTTGGATCCGTTGTTGAAGGTGACATTGTACGAGTAACTGACTTTGGTGTATTCGTAGAGCTTGAAACAGGAATCGAAGGGTTAATTCATATTTCAGAATTATCTGAGGAAAGAGTTGAGAAAACTGAAGATGTTGCAAAAGTAGGTGACAGAGTTAAGGCCAGGGTAATGTCTATTGATAAGTCAGATAAGAAGATTGCACTTTCTAAGAAGAATGCAGAAAATGCAGACTTAAATGATTATCGTCAGGAAGAAACTTCAACTTCGGCTCTTGCTGAAAAGCTTAAAGGATTTAACTTAAAAGATTAATGATTAAAATAATCTGATATTTTAAATACATACGGCCCCCATTTTTGGGGGCTTTTTTTTGTATGACTTTATTTCCTCATTAATTAACTAGCCGTTTTTACGAGAAATCATACTTGAATTCTTAACAATTTAGATTTTTAACATATTGGTCGATTATACTGCCATAATAGATTTGTCCTTATAATATTGGAGCTTTATGGTGGAGCAAAATATTAAGTTCTCGATGAAGTACTTTGTACACAATAGAAGTCTATTGTCCGCCCTGTTCTTATTGCTATTGAGTTCAACAGTAATTTTGGGTTGGGTCTTTAATATACCCTCATTGGTTCAAATTCATCCAAACTTAGTTCCTATGCAATTTAATACTGCTCTTGGTTTTGGGATATTAGGTATAGGATTACTGGCAGCTCTCCATCATAATTACAGAGTTCGTACGATCATGGGGCTATTATTGGCACTGATGTCATCCCTAACTTTATTGCAGTATCAATCAGGGGTGGATTTAGGAATTGATGAGTTTATATTTAAGCACTATATTCTGACTAAAACTTCCCACCCAGGACGAATGGCCCCTAATACGGCGTTAAATTTTTTATTGTCCGCAATTTTATTAATTCGTTTTAATACAAAAACCAATTCAGTATTGTTGTGGCTTATTACTTTTAAGCGGCTACTTTCAATGATTATATTTGTTATAGCTTCAGTTGCACTTCTTGGCTATATATTCAAAATTGAAACTGCTTTTGGTTGGTATGACTATACTCGTATGGCACTTCATACTGCTATTGGCTTTCTTGTTTTTTCCAATGGGTATTTTTGTTACTCAATTCAGCGGGGAGACTTAGATCAAAAAGAAAAGTGGATGCCTTATCCTATCTCCATTGCAAGTTTTATGTTTTTTGTTCTACTTGCTTTTAGTATTAAACAGTCCGAAAGCACGAATTTACAAGAGATGCTAAATTCTGATGCGAGACTTCTAAGTGCCAACTTCAAAGTTAAGTTTAAAGAAGATATTCTTGCGTTCAAACGGCTTTCAAATCGACTAACTTATGGAGACAAAATTCAGAAAAAATTCTGGTTAAAGGATACTAGAGAGTATTATCAAGATTTTCAATTCTATGAAGGATTTCAACTCATTTTATCGGATGGGAGAACTAGGTGGGACTTTCCTGAAGTTTTGCCGTTTATTGAGTCTAGAGAGGCACTTGCTGAAAAGTTTCAAACAATGGCCCAAGCCAGAGAGAGTAAAAAAATCGCTGTTTCAAATACAGTTGTCATTAACAAACTGCGGTTGGTTTACTTTGTGTTTCCAATTTATCAGGGTGATATCTATCTCGGCAGTTCGGTGGGGATAATTGATTTTAGAGAGTTACTAAGTCGAGTTTATGCAGATATAGATAAATTCCAATTGGCCTTTAGGATTCTTGAAAAAGATAAAACTATTTTTGAATTTAATTTCTTTGAGGAGAGTGAATCTTTTGGAAGTCACTTCCTCCTTAAGGGAGACTTTGGAGTCAATTGGAAACTTTATACTGTTCCTACTAAAAAACATCTTGATGATATTTCAACTTTGATTCCTGATTTACTTTTAATGATAGGAATAATTTTTTCAAGTTTTTTGGGGGCTATCAGTTTTTACTATTATCGAACTAAAAAATTAAAAAACATATCTCAAGAAAGTTTAGAAGAACAGAAGGTTTTTAATCAAATTTTAGGGATCTCATCGGGTTCAGTTAATAACCTTGATTCTAAATTACGATATAGTTTAAAGCATATTATGTCAGCGCCTTGGATTAATAGCTCTCTTGGCGGTCTAATTCTGCTATATGATCAAGGTAAATTAGAACTCAAGGCATCGACACTTAAAATCAGGAATATACATGCCGAAGAAGAAATAAGCAGACTGGAAAAGCTTTGTGAGAAGTGGAGTTCAAAAAGTATTTGGCAAAACAAGGATTGGTATCAATTTTTTTTAGAAATGGGAGAACAATTCAAAAGCTTTTGTGCTGTTCCGATACTCTATAAAGGAGAACTACTCGGATTATTTTTAATTGAGCAAAAAGAGGGGGACCTTGATCTCAAGCAACGGGTGCAGTTTATAGAGACTTGTATAGAGCTTATTGCTAATATGATTGAGTCACATCGTCGACAAGAGGAATTAATTTTTTCTAAGAATAGAGCCGAAAGTGCTGAAAAGGCGAAATCAAACTTCTTGGCCAATATGAGTCATGAAATCCGAACACCCATGAATGGAATAATAGGAATGACAACCCTTTTAAAGGATGAGTTGGCCACTAACGTAACTTCTTTAAATAAAACGAAGACAATTTTAAGCTGTGCTCGATCTTTAATGTCAATAATTAACGACATATTAGATATTTCAAAAATTGAAGCGGGTAAACTATCCATTGAAAAACTCGATTTTAGTATTAGGCAGTTAATTAACGAAGGACTAGAGCTATATCGATTTGATGCTGATAAGAAAGGGCTCAAGTTGAGTGTGAAATATGAAGATGATATACCAGAGCATCTTTACGGTGGGGAAACCAGAATAAAGCAAGTTTTATTCAATTTACTAAATAATGCGGTTAAGTTTACAGAGTATGGAACCATAGAAGTTAGAGTCGCTGGTAAAAAACTAGATACAAAAAAGCGTCAATACCAGTTGGAAGTTGAAGTTGCGGATACCGGGATAGGTATTGATAAAGCAGATCTGAGTCGCTTATTTGGTGAGTTCTCTCAGCTGGACACCTCTACAACGAGAAGGTTTGGAGGAACAGGACTCGGTTTATCCATTAGTAAAAAACTTGTTGAGATGATGGGGGGAGAGATCAAGGTGAAAAGTGAATTAGGTGTTGGATCAATTTTCACTTTTACGGTATTATGTGAGTTATTGGAAACTAATAATGTAGTGTCAAGCTCAAGGGATGTATGGATGGAGGAAGATTCAAATAAGCAAAGTAGTAAAATCTGCAATATACTCGTTGTCGATGATGATGAAGTTAATAGAATGGTTGCCAGTAAATACTTAGAAAAGAAAGGTCATCAGGTTACCCTAGCAGTAGATGGCGAGGATGCCATAAATAAAATCAAAGAAAATAACTTTGACTTAGTCTTTATGGATTGTCATATGCCCAATATGGATGGTTTTACGGCAACAGAAGAGCTGGCCAAAATATACGGGGAGAATAAACCCTATATTATTGCTCTAACCGCCAGTACGATGAAAGAAGATATTGACCGTTGTTATAAGGTAGGAATGAATGACTTTATCTCTAAACCTGTCCTTAAAGATATGCTCTATACAGCAATTGAGACATATCGCTCCACCCTTTAAAACCCGTATTGATTCATAAATAAATGATACTAAGGAGCGATGTGACATAGCTAAGCTACTAGTTTTTCAGCTAATCGGCATCG
>JBFKKF010000090.1:0-6562 GCA_041631355.1 Bacteriovoracaceae bacterium
AGAAGCCTTGGTAGGAACAGGACATTTTCCGGATGGAAGAGATCAAGTATATTTTATGCCAGAGGATAATATGTATCTTTCTGGTACCGCCGAGGTACCAATCAATAGTTTGTATAAAGGTGAAATTTTGGATGAATCTGCCTTGCCTATCACCATTGGTGGTTACTCCCCATGCTTTAGAAGAGAAGCAGGTAGTGCGGGTAGAGATGTAAGAGGTCTTATTCGTGTGCACCAATTTGTTAAAGTAGAGCAATTTGTTATCTGTAAAAATGATGACGCGGAGTCTGCAAAATGGCATGAGTTTTTATTAAAAGTATCTGAAGAGATCCTACACGACCTAGAACTTCCATACGAAGTTGTTGAATGTTGTACGGGGGATATGGGGCTTGGTAAATACAGAATGTTTGATATCAATACCTGGGTTCCAAGTGAAGAGAAGTATCGTGAAACTCATAGCTGTTCTTCATTACATGATTGGCAGGCGAGAAGAACAGGTCTGCGATATCGAGATGCTGAAGGCAAGATCCAGTTCTGTCATACTCTTAATAATACAGCAGTCGCTTCACCGCGAATTCTAGTTCCATTTTTAGAGAATCATCAGCAAGAAGATGGATCTGTTTATATTCCAGCAGCATTGAGACCGTTTATGGGTGGTAAGGAATATATTGGGAAGTAGGGCCAAGTTTAATGGACTTCAGCTCAGATATATAATCTCTTATAAATTCATCTAAATCAGCTTTAGTTACATGAGGCATAGTGATAATATGGGCCAAATTATCTTGCGTGGCCAATTGCCATTTTGTTACTAGCTGTTCCGATGGTTTTGGAAGAACAACGGTAATAGAATAATTATTTCTCCAGGCATTGATATGATTAAATTGTAATTTTCGAATGAGATAGTCTGCATTTTCTAAACACTTCCTTACTATTTTGGTAAAACCATCTTTGCCATTTTTTTCAATGGCATACCATAAAAGCAAGGTGGTATGTCCATTTCTAGAACCACTTAAAGTGGTATCTAGTGCACCAATATATTCTACGCTATTTCCGATACGATCAACATTTTGCTTTTGAGCAAGAACAATCCCACAAGGCATGGGAGAGCCAAACATTTTATGTCCCGAAACTGAAATAGAGTGAACACCGTATTTTAGTCCAATAGGGGGCGCCGACTCACAAAAAGGTAAGATCATCCCTCCAAGGGCTGCATCACAGTGAATATAATGATGCTGAAATGCTAATTCTCTAATTACACTTTGTATGCTTGGGATGTGATCATTTGCTCCCAACATAGTGGTTCCAATTGTGGCCAAAATAATCGGAGTTTTAGTTCTGTTAGCCTGTAGAGCAGATCTTAAATCATCAATATCCATCTCACCTAATGAATTAGTTGCAATTGAGATGGATTTCATTTTTAAAAGTTTTAGAATCTTTGGAATGGAATAGTGAGCATCTTTAGAATAGTAAACCACACTATTGGCATACAGTTCTCTAGCGATATAGAGACCATACATATTTCCCTCAGTTCCGCCATTAGTGACATAGCCCCAGAAATTTTGATCCTTGATCCCTGTAATACCTGCGTAGAACTCAATAACTTCTTTTTCAAAACTATGGGCCTTAAGTTGATAAGGGCCATTACTTAAAGGATCACCGATATTATTAATACTTAACTTGAAAAAATCATACAGAAATGAATAGTCATAATCTAAATTGGCAGGGTATCCAATCATGCGCTTACTTTTATGATTTAAATAAGAGTAAAAATCTAGCAATTTTTGTTCATAGTTTTTCATACAACTATTAATAGAATACTTAGATAAATAAGAATATGAGTAAAATCAGCTTATTTGATAAAGAGGAGAGTGATTCTCCTCCTAGTTAATTTACTTGGCCAATTCTTTCAGATTTGTTAGAAAAACCTTCCAGGAATCTTGGTCTGCTTTTTTATTGTAGGCCAGAGGAAGTTTGAATTTTTCACCTAATTCATCAGCACCCTTATTGGTAAAGGCATGAACTGCATTTTCATAATTATAAAATTCATAATCAACACTTGCTCGCTTCATTTCCCGCTTAAAGTTTTTAATGTCTTTTTTAGTCACCATGGGATCGTTAGCTCCATTAAAATCTAATATCTTTTGTGCTTTTACTTTTTTTCTTTTCGCTTTCAATTTACTTTTCAAAGCTCCATGGAAAGAAGCAACTAAGTCAATATCAACACCAGCTCTCGCCATATTTAAAACAACTCCACCACCGAAACAATATCCAATGGCAGCGATTTTATCTGGATCAACATCATCTCTCTTTTTTAAAATATTGAGAGCTGTGGTAAAGCGTTTTTTGGCAAGCTTAAAGTTTTTGGTGGCCTGTTTGGCAAACTTTCCGGCATCGTCAGGGTGATGGGCCTGTTTACCTTCGCCGTACATATCGATAGACATGGCAACATAGCCTTGTCTTGCCAGCATGTCAGCTCTACTTCGGGCATAATCATTATGTCCCCACCATTCATGGACGATAATAATTCCAGGCTTTTTCTCACCTTCCTTTGCCCCACTTGCGATATGGGCAGAGTGTTTAACACCTTTGACTTCATAGCTCATATCCTCTTTTTTTATAGAGGCACATGAGATGAAAAAAGTTATAATTACTAGATGCAATATTAGCTTCATCATAAATCCTTATTTCGTTCTGATTAATAAATCCAAAACTTTGTCTTTGTACTTATTTAATTGAGCCCCATAAAGGACAAGAATGACAATTGCCATTGGCAACCCAGATGGATCAACAAAGATATGTACTCCTAAAATATTATAAATAATTGGACCAAGAAAAAGTAGCGCCAATGGGACAAATCTGTTTGATAGTAATAAAAGCCCTGAGATGACTTCTAAAATTTTCACACTTGGCATGAGGTATTTCACAGCAAATAGGCCTCCCATAATTTTCATTACTTCAGGTTCAGGTTGTGGCATAGGAATAAATCCTTGGCCAAATAAAACCATGACCAACCCATTGGCACCAAAGATAGTAAAAATTAATCCGAGTAGAACCCGAGTTCCAAGCTCAACCTTTTCTTTCATAAATCCTCCTTAATTATACTTATAATCAAAGATTAAGTGGGATTGAAATCAAATGCAAAATTAAAAAAGCTAAAGAATTATGAACTTATTGAATTTTCTGAAACAAAATAGCGGGATCAGTTAGCTTGTAATTTAGGCTCTCTAAACTTGTTGTTGGATCTACGGTTAAGTCATATCCAAGAATCCCTAAGATTTTTTCTGATGTTTCTGGCATAGCAGGAGACAATAAGTAAGTTAAACAGTGAATAGAATATAAACAATTAAAGAAAATGGTCTTTAATTCAGTATTTAATTCTTTGATGGTCCAAGGCTCTTTTTGATTGATATATTGATTAACCGACTGCATGGAACTCCAAATGGCCTTAATGGCCTTATCATGTTCGAAATTTTCAACATGCTCTTGAATCGTCTTTTTTAGCTCATCATAGTTGTGATGAATTTCAATGTCAGAGCTATAAGCTAATTCTCCTCCGGCTCGCTTAATAGTTAACTTCACTGCTCGCATAACGAGATTTCCATAATCATTAGCAAGGGAGGTGTTATTATCCTGAATAAGTGCTTCTTCTGAAAAGCGCCCGTTAGAATGACTTGGAATAGACTTTAATAAATAAAATCTAAATAAGTCCAGATCATATTTTTGTAACATCTCTAGAGGATCAACTCCATTGCCAAGACTTTTAGACATCTTTCTTCCATCTTCATCGAGAATCATTCCATGAACATAGACATGCTGAGGAATTTCAATATCAAAAGCTTTTAAAATAGATGGCCAAATAATGGTATGAAACCAAGAGATATCCCTGCCGATGACATGACAATTGGCCGGCCAATAATGTTGTTGCTCTGTGGATAAGGCAGAATAATAATTTATAAGTGCATCGAACCAGGTATAAATAACAAAATTACTGTCTCCTGGAACTTCTATTCCCCAACCTTGGTTTGGTCTAGAGATAGAAAGGTCTCTAATTTCATCTTTCAGGCGACTGATGATTTCATTTCGAGCGCTGTAGGGAATGATGAATTTAGGGTTTTCTTCGTGGTACTGAATGAGCCAATCTTGAAATGAACTCAATCTAAAGAAGTATCCAGTTTCTGTTTTTAATGGCAATTCCTTGTGGTGGTGTGGGCACTTATTCTTATCTTCTAGCTGGTTTTCTGTGTAGAAGCTTTCGCAATCATCACAATAATGTCCAGTATATTCACTCAAATAAATGAGGTCTTGTTCTTTTAGCTTGTTCCAAATTTTATGAACGGTATCAATATGTCTTTGCTCGGTGGTTCTAATAAAGTCGGAATTTGAGATATTTAATTTTTCACACAGGTCTTTGAATACATCTACATTTTTATCAACAAAGGCCATGGTCTCCATGTTGCTTTTTTCAGCAGAAGTTTTAAGCTTTTGACCATTTTCATCGGTTCCAGTTAAAAAGCGAGTATCTGCTCCCATTAGTCGATAATATCTTGCGTAAAAATCCGTAATGATTTTTTCATAAGCATGGCCCATATGTGGGTGACCGTTTGGGTAATCAATGGCAGTTGTAATGTAGAATTGCTTCATTTTTATTCTCTGGGGAAATAAATTAATAATCATTCAAAGTGGCAATATGATAATAGATTGGGTCTTAGATGTATATACTCAATAAGAGGCTTGGGAAAAAACTGACATTATTTTACGCAATTGCTATTAATTTATTTTCCTGATGTCCTAAGTCAGTCGTTGGAGAGAAAAATATAAAAGCCTCTCCTTGCGAAGAGGCCAGTTTTAAATTCTTATAGTGCTGTCATTGATGGTTTCACATTGGTATAGACATCACTCATACTCATATTTCCATCAGTATCAATATTAAAGGTAGGAACACTTGTAATTGCTAAAGACCCACAAGCACCAGCATCTTCGACAATACTTAAAGCATCAGAGATATCCATACAACTGATATCTCCATTTCCAGTTGTAAGGGCTCCATCTGTATTTTGAGTTGTTATGCTATTAGCTTCATTTCCGATATGCATAAAGACATTAGCGTTATTTGAAGAGGTACTGCCACTCAGAGCAATTCTGAATCCAGTATATGAACTTCCACCATCATCTGACCCAACTCTAGTAATCCAATACTTAAAGTCTGTTGTACTACTTGTTTCAAAAAATGCTCTAAAATATTCATTGTTACCATTTGTTGGTTCATAATACATTGCTAGTTCTAGCTTTACAGCAGATGCTGTCGTTGTATCGTAAAACATTTCCATATGTCTTGCATTGGCAGTTGAGCCCCCAGAGATCTCTTGATTATCAGCAAACCTTAACCAACCAACAGTTGAATCACAGTTAAACTCAATAATCATAAAATCGGTACCGTTAAAAGCAACTTCAACTCTTTTATCAAATTTTGCCGAACCATTTGCCCCTGTATAGCCTGTAGGAATAACTTTAACGGGGGTTGAAAAGGTCATGGTAAAAGTTCCCTCCGCTTCAGTCATTGATGCAGAGCCTGTCGCAGGTATGGAAGAGCAAGTTTTGTAGCCGCTTGCTGAGAGTCCTCCACCTAGAGCTGTTGGCCCTGTAATTTGTCTAATCATTCCAATAAATCCATCACTTGGGCCACCCATCCCAGCTGGATAACCAGTAGAGGGTGCTCCATTAATAAGATAGTAAAGTCCAGGAACTAAGTATGAATAATCTTGGCTTCCAGGTCCATTGTAAATGGTATCAGCTTGAACTGCATGGGGCAGATATAACATTAGACACAGAACAGATATAAATATTTTTTTTATTAATTTCACTTCAATCTCCTTGTAGTTATTTAGTTTCAAAATTTTTGAATTTAGTCCATACAAGAGCTACCACCGCAATCAACACTAGGAGACGGGAGTGGACTACCTGAGGAAGAGGAGTTTATGAGTTCACTTTCTTCTTCTTTACCACATGAAACTGATAACATCACCAGTAGGCACATCATTAATAATTTAAATAACAATTTTTTCATAAACAATCTCCTTGATCTAAATTAATTATGAACTTCCTTAAATAAAATATTATCGATAATTATAAATGATATCCTGAGATTTTCGTTCGAAGATTTGTCTAAGTTTAGGGAAAGATATTTTATTTATACTTTGATATTACGATATCACGAGATTTTTTTCAGTGATATTAACTGATTACGAGTTTTAAATTTTCTCTTGGGGGAGTGAAAATTCGGCAAAAAAAATACACTCGGGGGCAACATTTTTTGAATAATGATCCTTTTTTAAATAATAACAAGAATAAGTGAGTAATAATTGAGGTACTTGGAGTTTGTAACTTATTGAAACCATATTCCCAAGGAGTATTACATTCTTATTTGCTTCTGTTCCAACTCGTAAAAATCATAAGTCCCCAGCTTTCTGAGGTCTTATGTAAAGAATTACTTAGTTAAATTGACTTTCTTCCGGATTCAGTTGTGTAGTGACCAGCTACTGGGCCAGAAGATTCTATTTCTCTGGTA
>JBFKKF010000091.1:0-6531 GCA_041631355.1 Bacteriovoracaceae bacterium
CATATGAGGATGTTTTTTAAGAATACAAATTTGCCCTCTAAATATTGCCTTCTCACCACTTACAACTTTAATATTTGTATCTTCAGGTGTAATAGCAAATGTTTGCTTAAAATGAGTAATCGTTGGTTTTTTAGAGTTATTTCCTTTTGCAAGGACAAGACTATTGATACTTATAAGAAAAATAAGGATAAGTGCTTTCATTAAAATGTCCTTGTATTAGTTAGATAGTGCCACGAGTTCGTTATATTCAGCCTGGGTAATCACATTACTGCTTAGTAATTGATCAAGCTCCACTTTGGATATGGAATAATTATTCTCCTTTGCTTTAAGCTTAACTGAAGAATAAGCATCCATTTTTTGAAAATTTAAATTAGTCGCCGAATTTGAGTTTGAACTATCTGAGCAAGAAACTGCAAAGACAAAAATAATTAAAAGAAAAGTTATCCTCATACTATCTCCAAAGATTAAACGTTCTACAAATTAGTTGAGAATTAAGATTTTATAGCCAGACAAAAATTCGACAAAGACTAAAATCAAAAGAACATACAAACTAATTTAATTTAATCCATCAAAAGTCACGTATAGGACTAACTTAAGAGAGTTTTTCCATGTCCAAATTTAATTGTGTGATCTTGTCGGAAATAATTGAAAGTTCTTTAGGAATAATCCAAATCGCATATTATTGCCAACAATAAGAGGTGAATATTAAGAGTTATACTTTAAGTATCTGAAAATATTGTAAAACGAATTATTAGACAGTTAGGCCCTCTTAATAAACTCTCTATTTGGGCCTAAGCAATAATAATTAAATACTTAAACATCATGGAAAATCTTTAGAAATATTCTTTTCTAATCGTTCGATAAGTTCTTTAAAATCGTTAGTTTCTCTAATCTGAACTATCCATGGAAATCCACGAACTTTTAATATGTAAAGATTATCGTTGAGCTTGTTCAGTTCTTTTAAAGATTTCCAATCCTTTCTAATCACTCGATATAACTTTAATCCATTCTCGTCGACTATAATTGGCGTAAATATTACGACAATAAAATAAGCTGATAATGGAAGGAAGATCCCCCCCCAATACATTTTCCCCTTTATGATATAGATATACGTAACAATAGGAACTGGCAAAATAAGTAGTACCTTAATAAACCAATTATAATATCTTTTATATATTTTCATCACTCTTCTCCTGTTTTACCACACACTGAACACGCTTTTTAAAAATATTCTAGCGCACTAAATTTTTTATGGTCTAATTTGGCAAAGTTAATTTTAATAAATAATTGATTATTTTTGGCCAAGGAATTGGCAACAGACCTTAGCTATAGAATATATGGTTAATCCTATGTCTGTACCAGACTCGTATAATGGCAAATTATTAGCCAACTTTATTTTTGGCAAGATAATGTCTATCAAGCGCTTCTCTCAAATAAAGTTTAATTACGGCCTGACGGCTGACATTAAGTTCGCTCGATATTCGATCTAGCTCTTCAAGCATATCTACAGTAAAGTCAACATTTACTCTTTGAATAGGCCTTTTCATTTTTCCATTATTCGTAAAATGACTTGAAACATCCTGCCCCTGATCTGCTAAATCAGCAATTTCATCTGCGGTTAATTTTTTATTACTTTTTTTGCTCATATAATTTTACCTCTTCACGAGTTGATTTCCATAAAGTTACAAAGTGATAATACTCGCCTTCACCATCCTCTCTTACTTCATATATTAAAGAAAACAGTTTTCCATTCACCCAACCGATGACTCTATATTGCTCCGGATCTTCTGAGCGATAGTCCTCATAATAATTATGAGTAAAAATCTCTTTAGCATCCTCAAAAGAAATACCTCGCTTGGGATTATTCTTTATCTGTTCACTTTTAAATTTGTCGTATTTACACCTAATCTCCATAGTATAACTGTTATATCATGGAATAATATAAAGGTAAAGCATGGATGGAATATCAATCACTTGCCCTATCTGCTTAGCTACATTCAATATATGCCACTTATGCTACCGTAGACATAAGTACTGTTCATATAAACGCCACAAAATCGGCTATAAATCATCCCTAAAAAAAGCTCAACTATGACGATTGATCTATATGGAAACTTGAGAGCTGAAGACGTGGAAAATCCAAGTCCTTTCGATTTATAAAAAACTCTCTCAAGCGAGTCAGGATTTCTGTCACAGAACGCGACACAAATGCGAGTCTGGTACAAAAGTAAAAATGATGGCAATATTCCGAAAGGACTGACACTTTTCATTCTCTTTTTATGCCAATGATTTTAGCAAGAAAGTTTAAATACCAATACGGCATTCTCTTTAGGATTGATATTGATATAAAGTAGAAGCTTATTACATTGCTAAAAATGAGCAGGTTTATAACAATTAACCACTTTTCAAAAGAGTCACTCAAATACTTAGCTGGATGTAAGAATAAAATAGCATATACTAAAACTGCTCCTCCCAAGCACAAATATATTCCAATAATAAACCCTAAAACTCTGAATCCAAATGATATCCTTATCGTTGTCATTTGCCGAATATGACTCTCACACATTTTCTTTAGTTTTTTCATCTATCGAACCCCAAGTGCGTCACAAGAAGAATAATTATCTAGAAAAAAGCACTCCCCTGCATCCGAGGGTGTTTCACTATCTCCACTTGTACTAATTCCTAATATGTTTTTTGCGACTCCTAATGATGTTCCAAGTTTAACTCAGTCACTGTATGAATTCTATTTGTTGGCACTAATTTTTTGTCGTTTTTCTCCGACTATTTTTCCATATGGACCGTGAAATAAAGCAATTACTAATCCCGTAATGTGAGTCGAAGGGCATCGCGGTCAGCAACCTGAAAGTTATGGTTGTCACGTTTGAATACACGTTACGATGACTTAGGAGACGAAGACCAAAAGAGACCTAAGCGGAAGGCCATAACGTGTGAGATGGATACGCATCCATAAGATTTACTGGAAACTCATCAAGCCGCCTTTGAAATAAATATCGCACAAACAAAAAGTAAATCTCATGCAAAAGGTCACTTAACTCATGGACGAGTTAAGCTGCAAACAACAAAGTCCATTTGTGTAAAAGGGTAAATGTAGTTTTCCATATATTCTACTTCCAATAAGCTAAAAAATCTCCTTACACCTTTGTGTGTAATCATTTTCAAACTTTGAAATAGAGGCCGGGCGTCTGTCTTTTTCCCGCTTCATATAGCCAAGGCGGCGTTTGTCGTTTTCGCAAACTTTGTTAAGAACACTTAAGTATTCTTCGAAGGCGGCAACCGGATAAGGGATTCCGTAAGCGCTGGAGACAAAGCTTATTTTTTGATCTGAGACGTTTGGAAATGCTTTCGATATTCCGTGCTTAGATAAGACATTGGTAAAGCTATCGTAATAAACTCCAACTTGGTAAAAACGCTTCACCGCCTTACTGAAGGAGAATTTTTTTAAATCTTCATCATAAATTTTTTCGCAATTATGGCGATCTTTTAACTTTCCAGGAAAAAGCTCATCGTGGATTTTACATTCCACCAAAAAGGCTTCAACTTCCCCGCCTCTGCCTTCAATGGTATTTTTAATGAATTCCTCCAAGGAGAAGTTTTTGGCATAAGGGTTAAAGTTTTCTCGATACACATAATGAGTGAGCTCATGGGCGAGATCCAATAGGGCATCGTATTGAGTGAGTTCTTTATTGAGAAAAATTTTTGATTTGGATTCGTATACAATATGTTCTGGATTGGAGGGAGAAAAGCGACGAATTAGTGTTGTATCCGTAAGTGAGCCTTCGCCGGCTTCAACGATATCATACAGGGTTTCTCCGTGATTATCGGCCTTAGATTTTGCAAGCTTTAAAAGCGTCTTTCCTGTCTTTGACTTTAATAATTGTTGATAGAGATTTTTTAGATTCAGTAGTTCGTCTTTACTAAACGCACTCCACTTTTTTAAAGGACTAAAACCACCTTCCACAAAAAGGTATTCAGCATGGGCAAGATTACCCATTAAAAACAGACTTAATATGATAGTGATAAACGTCCCTCTCATCCTAATACTTTTCGGATGAGAATCTAGCTGAAATTAATTAGAAGGAGCGAAAGGAAAATAAGGCCGGTTTGCCCTTGATGACAGTGATATTTCCAAGACTTAGATCTCTGGAGCCTTGATTTTTGCCCTCAGCTCTTTGAATGAACTTCAAGGTGTACTCTCCTGGGGCGAGGTTCAAATTAGACTTAAAGAGATAACCGGGTAAAGTACTCCAGTGTCTTGTGTCGGCTTTCTCACTTTCTTTAATTCCTTTTTGAGATACTAAAAATTGCGCAAAGGCCGCAGGTCGAGCAAATAACTCTCCACTAGTATCTCGCATTTTTTGATATGTAGTATAGGCCGCGATAATAGCGAGCACATATTTAGTTCCAACTCTAGTGGCGCGCTTTTTAAAAGAGTTTTCAATGCGCTCTTGGGCATTAATAAAGGCCACATCATTTAAGGGAGCATTAAGAATTAGTTTTTTCTCCGTTATTAACTTGTCCCCTTGAAACACCTGTAAATAAGAGCCAGGTACAGGAGCACTTTCTTTTACATAAGGAAGTTCAAACTCAATGCCCACTTCTTTGGCCATGGTTTCACCAATGCCGTGATGAGAATAGATAGAGACATTACCATGGTGACTGATAAAACCTAAACCAAGAGGTCCCATGGCAAAATAAGTAAGGATCGGTATCCCAATTCCATTAACCACTGCCCGAGTACCTGGATCTTCAATCCCCTCAATGGCCGTTCTTAAATTATACACAAAATCTTTTCCCTCCAGACTTGTAATGGTATCTGTTTCGACAATGACTTGCACTGGATTAAGGGGTAGATTTTTGAGTTCCTCATTTTTAAGGGCAAATTTTCTTTTTTCACGTTCATAATTATAAGGCCGTAATTTCTTAACTAAGGCCAAAATATTGCGACTTAAATAAGCTTTGGTCGCTTGATAATTTTTAGTGGGATTAATCACTTTTTTTTCTATTGTTTTTCTATCCCCATCAAATTTTTCTCTTAATTGTAAATTATATTCTTTATAAGTTTTATTATAGGCACTAAACGCAGGCCCAATTTTTTCTAATATCCCTAGGGCATCACGGTAAAGTTGTAGGGCGATTTCGTTATCTCTTTTACTCCCCAAGGCGCGGTGAAGATCCGCTGCCACTTGTTTGGCCAAGAGATCATAACGAAGAATGGTTTTGGCACCGGATAATCTTCCCATTTCTTGAAAAAAACTATCCCAAGCGATAAGAGAACTTCGAACTCGATTAAAATTGGATCTTATCTGGTCTCGGGATAACTCCACTTGTGTTTTAACTTCCTTACCGTCTTGCATTTTGGTTTCAAAATAATGGCCCGTCATGGCCAATTGATAAAAGCTCATGGCCTGGTAGTAATAAAGAAGTGAGCGCTCAAAGATAGAGCCATAGAAGGTTTCTGAATTATCATTAATAATGGAAGCCGCAAGTAATTCTCTAATACTTTTAGTATAGAGTTCATCTACTAATTCATTGGCCTTCACAAAAGTTCTGGCGGCTTTATTATACTCTTTTTGGTAATAATAAAGGGTCCCCTGCTCCATTAAATAGAGTAGTTTATGCTCAGGCTCTGACTTTAAACTACTAGCATCTAAGTAAGCCTGGGCCTCGACGAACTGCTTTTGATTAAAAAATTCTTTGAGTTCAGCTTGTTCTTCCCGGGATTTAATACTACATCCACAAAGAATAAAGAAGCTAACTAGAAAAGAAAGTTTTCTTACCAACCAAATGCCTCTTTATCTGAGTATTTATTGATTCTGGTTCTCACTCGAAAAACTTCCGTTGCTGTCTCAACATTAGTCATACGAAGATTCACGGAATATTCTTTTAAGGTTTTACCCTTTCTTTTTTCAGGCTTCATATAGACATTTCCAAAAATCATAAAGTCTGCGCCAAGTTGTTTTCCTATCTGCTTAGCGGTATTAGGATCAACCATTCCATCATTTTGATAGGTGATCTCTTTAAGAATTTTTTCTCTGGCCTTAGCATCAACTAGGACAAACTCTCCGGAAGATGAGATTTCATAGAGAAATTCATCGTTAAAATCATCAATTGGAAAATAGGCTTCAGAAGTATTATTTTGAACCTCTGCGATAAATACTTTTGGCTCCCCTCTAAAACGGGCCTTCATTCTTTGAAACCCTTTGTGGTTTTTCATTTGCTGGATAATTTCTTTTACTGATCTTCTCGTGTCTTCACTCATCCAGTTATCAGTAATCTCCATTGATTTTTCATCAGATTCTTTATTATCCACTCGCTCAGCCTTAAAAGTTGAACAAGAAGTCCCCATAAGTGCAATCATTAATAAGATCAAAAGTTTTTTCATAATTAACCTCTACTCCAAATTTAATTTTTCAATATTATTTTCTATTTCTTTAAGAATTTTAGCTCGTACCTTTAAAAAAGCATCTTGCTGATTTCTACCGGTAGAAACAATACTCACTACATTTTCTC
>JBFKKF010000092.1:0-6505 GCA_041631355.1 Bacteriovoracaceae bacterium
CAATCTCGCCTAATTTATTAATATTCTCTTGAACTTTATCTAGTGGAATAGGAGTTTCCTCTAGACTCTTGACTATATTATTAGAGTATTTTACTCCGAAATTATAGAGTTCATAGAGGTAGTTTGACCCAGCAATATAGTTATAGAGAGTTGTTGCAGTATTTGCAGTAATCTCTGGAAGTTTTGTCTCAACATCAATATTTCTTAGGTAGTATTGCCATATTACCTTGTAGAATTCTCTAAATACTTCCTTGTCAGTTAAATAGTTCTCTGTGATTTGGTTAAGTTCTAGTCCAACAAGATCAGTAAATGAAGTTTTGTATATATTTATATTTCCTAAGTGAAATGGAGTCAGGTTTTCTTTTAGATAACTTGTATTGATATCTATTTTATTTAAGATTCCCTTGGCAATTACTGCAACAACTTGGTGCCCAATACTATTGTGACAAGGCAGTAGCTCACAAGAGTCAGATATATTGCAAGGAAAGCAGCTATTTTTAGGAACTATATTGATAACATTAGCCTGGTAGGGAGTTGTTTCTTGTGGGCGCACACTTCCGAGTGATAGAACAATAGAAGGTGTTAAAGTTTCACTTGCAAGGTGAGAAACCATTGAATCGTGTCCAATAAAAAGTTTAGCCCTCATTAGAAGTTTATAACAATCAGCAATAGACTCACCATTGGTGTGTAATTTAATTCGATTACGATATTTACTAATTGCAGGGGAGTTAACAATTCGATTGGCTTCATCATTTTCACTCACAGTTCCTACAATGTGAACTGTATGGCCAGGACAGTCTTTCATGAGCTTAAAAATAAGTTCACTCCACTTATTTGCTCCCCATCTCTTCTTTTTGTTGGAAGCAAATGGATGAACTACAATGTCAGCAGTCCTTGTCGACTCATCGTCATTAGAGCTATCTAGGATATGAGTTCCTTGCACACCAAGGGTATATTTGTAGATATCAACGAGCGAGAAGCTTGAATTATTGTGATTCATGACATTTGAATAGATGTATTGACTCCAACTATCATTAATACCAATTTGTGCCTGGTTATTACGGTATAGCCCAAGTTTATTTTTACTTTTTATTAGTGAACTAAGATAAGATGAGCTTTTATTGAATGAAAAGTTTGCAACATAGTCAAAATTTTCATTATTAATTTCATTAATTAATTCTTTTAATTGATTATGTGCTTGTGAAAATGATCGTTGCGCAAATAATTCTTTGGTTTCAATATAAAATATTTTATCAAAGACAGTTTCTGTTAGAAATTCAATGCCTTTTGCGAATTGTTTTCTTGCAATCAAACTAACGCTGACATTGGGGTTTTCGGCCCTATACTGACGAACTGCCTGAAGTGTTTGAATGATGTCTCCAGTTCGAGTGGTTTGTATAATAGCAAGTTTTGCTGTATTCACGATTGTCCCTCCTCTTCGATCAGAGAGGTCAGAAGTAATAATTCCATATCGTGCTCAGATAATGTTTTATTCTGATTTATTTTTTGTTGAATTTCTTGCATGGCCTGGTGAATTTCTTCCTGAATACTCACGAGTACCTCCTAATTTAAAACTATCTATCCTATAGTTTGTTGAACATTACTGCTCTTCGAAACTTCAGTTTCAGTTTTAGTATTGTTATTTGCTAATTCAGCAATTAGTGTTGTTACAGTTTGTAAATCTGCTTTGAGCTCAAAGAGCGCAGTTTCAATTGCTTTAAGATTTGTCTCTGTGTCTTCTGCCTCGATATTTTCGACTCTTCCCTCAAACATCCTAACGATACCGCTAATTATAGTATCTTTTTGGCCGATCTTAATTAATTGATCCAAGTAAGAAATGAAGGAGTTTAAATTTGTTTCAGAATTTCTTAGTCCTTTTAGTGCTCTTAATGATGACAATAATAATTTTACCGTCCCAGTAAGATCTTCCCTCAGCTCACTTGTAAACTTAGTTAAAATATCTGAGTCCACATTGGATTTGATATGTTTAATTAGTTGGTCATTATGAGAGTAGCCTAGGTTTTCAAGTGAAATACATCTTCCGAGGTGATAGTTAATTTCTTTTGTTAAGTCTATATCACCTCTAATCTGACTCTGAAATGAACCGTAATCATCGCGAACATTTTTATAAGTTGGATTAGGAGAAGATAAAGTCGAAATAGGAAGTTCAGTTTCAAATACTTCATTGATCGCAAGTAAAATATCGCTTGAGAGTGCTGATTCATCTTTAGCATAGATTAAATAATTACTTTCCCCAATGGTATTTGATCTAAAATTTCTCTCAGAGTGTTCTTTTATTTCTACGCATCTAGTTTCAAGGCAATCAGCAACAGCTATTTGTTGATTAGAGGTAGAAATTAACAAGTCAACATTTGAAAGTACTGCGGATAATGCTATAGGCTCAACATTAATTGAGATCAGAGAATTGTTAAATCGAGAGTTTAGTTCGTTAACAATGTTTTTTTGATAGTTCTCACCATTTAACAGTAGAACAACCTTAAAGTCAGTTGATTCTTCAAGGACTTCAATTGTGTCCTCAAGTACAGCACGGGAGATACAATATTGATCAACTCCGGCTGAAAGGTTTATGGCAATGACTTTGGTACTAGTTGAACCCTTCATTTGTCTAATTCTGTTGAAGTTTTGGTTAGCAACTAATGCATAGTCTTGGTTAATTCTTATCCTGTCTAGATCACGGTATAGTGGAGTAGAGACGATATGGTTTCTAACTGTAGGTCTATCAATGACATTCCTATATTCCCCGCTGGCGACATAGTTTTGATATGTGGCCCATTTGTTGCTCGTTATAGCGACCCCTTTTGAGTTAACTCTAGTTCCGAAGCAATTTTCACCTTTTAATCCCCCGACTAGATAAGCGGCAATTGAATCATTGGAGTAATTTATAATACTGTCCCAGTCTGTGCTCATTACGCTTTCTAATGCAGTCGAAAACTCATTCATAGCAAAGGCATTTGAATATATAGCACCATGGTAATATTGACGAACCTGATCTAAATCAAGCTGGTGAATAACCTTTACTCCAGATAAAAGTTGGGCCACCTCCATATACTTAGCCTGTACACAAACTTCAATATGATCAGTTGGATGTTCATTTAGCATTGAAGCAATCAGGTATGCTGATTCAATGATTTCAATTTCGGAGCCTAAATTTATTATTAGATGTTTTTTCATTATTTCATTCCTTGATTGTCGCTAGCGATCACTTCATTGAACGCCATCATTAAGTAGTCTTGACGATTAACAATAGTACCAGAAGATATTATTCGGTTTACCTGTTGATCTATCGACTCATCTCTCGTTGTATCAAACATTGACATAGTCGTGTCTGTTAGCACTCCTCTCATAGAGTCAAAATGAGTAGGTGCTTTATATGATAGAAAGTTTGTGTAGTATTCTTTTTCAAGAGCAAATGATGACTCATGTCTTATAATAGAAGGTCTATTTTTTAAAAATTCAACTACAGACTTCATTGAAAAGATTTCAGAAATTTCTCCAGAAATGATTGAAATTCTTTGATCTTCGAATCTTCTCTTCGCATTAAAGTCGAAAACAAGCTGCTCATTTGGCTCGATAATAACTATTTGATAGTTTTTATGATGTTGATTTAGAATTTTTGCAATTTCTTCAATATGATAACCAAAGCCAAGACCTAAAACTAGAGCCTTATTATTCGCAATAAGGTTACTCTTGTGACCTAGGGCAAAAGTATTTGCCTCTTTGATAGGATTGTATATTGAATGTAAAAATACACCATTTATTACAGGAACACTAAGTCCATTTCTTGATGTTTGTAGCTCATAGCGAGAATTTCGTTCTTCCATAATCGACTCTCTTCATTAAGTGTTAAAGTTACTTTAAGTTATTGAGGTTGTACCCTTTAAAATTTTCTTTGTTTTTGTGTGTTTTTGCAATTTCAAATTGAGTTTTATTTTTCTCATTTTCAAGTACATCAGTAATCAAAGAATCTATTTGATTTATTTGGTCAATAATTCTTGCTGTGTGCACATTAAATTCATTAATCAAGTCCTTATTAGGATTAGTTTTGAAGTGCAAAGCCAATCTTTCTGACAAAGTTTCAGCAATGCTAAAAACTCGTTCTCTGTTATCTAATGTTCTGTTAAGTTTATTTACTTCCCCTGTCTGGGCAAGAGTTAATGCCTCTCTGGTGAGTTGATAAGCCTTAGTAAGAATGTCGACAAATTCTTTTTGTGTATTTATCATTATGCGTTCCCTGCTTTTTCAGTCTTTAAGCTTTTAATTGCCTGCGCCCAACCATCATATAATGTTGTTAGAACATTCAAGCATCCTTCCAATGGTGCTCTGTCAATTTTAATATTTGCTTGAGTGCTTGAATATAGTAAGTAGTCGTATAGAGAAGATAACTCTCTTGCGATATCTCCACCAACTTCAAAATCTAGACTATTATTTAATTCGATAATAATGTCTTGTAGTTTACCGATGTGCTCACCTTTCATTTTAACATTGTCTGTTTCAATTCCTTCAATCGCCTTTTTGCAATTTTTAATTGCTGCTTGATACAGCATGAGAAGAATTTGTTCCTTACTTGCAGTATGAACTGAAGTTTTTTTGTAGGCACCTAATCCATAACTCATTTTATTCTCCTTAACCTAGTTGTTGAACTGGATTAAAACCTCCGGATAGTCCGGCTAATCCACTTCCTTGTGATTTAATTCTTGATATTGTTTCTTCAAGTCTTGCAAATTTAGCTTTTAGGTTTTCTTCTTTTCGCTTAATTTGCCTCTCTTTATCTTCTATTTTTCTATCTATATTTTTTATCTTTGTATCCAAACCATTTTTTCGTGATGTTAAGATACCGCTTGGACGTTTTAGAGCATCACTAACAAGTTTGTCTAAATTATCCATAAAACCATTTATTTTCCCTTCTTCTATGGAGTATTTACCATTGATAACTTGGGACACTTTTTTAATATTATCGTCTAAGGCCGCTTGGAATTTGTCTTTATCGAGTTTTAGTTTTCCGTCTCGTTGAAAAGTCAGCCCAAGGTCTCCAATCCTACTAGGACCGAAGTCGGTATTTACTCCCATAAATACAGTACTTCTTAAACGACTCTCTAGAGTTTGGAGGGTGATATCACCACCTAGAGTTTGAGATGTGTCAGTTGTTTCATCCATCTGATTTTGCTCTTTTATAAAGGCAATAACCTGATTCATATTTTCAACTAACTCGTCAATCTTTTCTGCCATTTTGGCAGTATCTTCTTTGATATCTAAGGTGATTTCTTCTCCTGGCTGAGCTTTTTTCAAGTCAAGGGTAACACCAGGAATAAGCTCAGAAGTTTTATTGGCAGGAAGTTCTATCTCAAAACCATCAAGCTTAATTTTAGCGTCCTGAGCTTCTCTCTCCACATCAAACCAAATATCCTCTTCACCATCGACTAAATACAGGTTAGGAAATGTTGCTTTTGATGCATCACCGGTTTCATCAAGAGTTATAATAAGTTTCCAAGGCTCGTCGGACCCATCCCCTGAGTCTACTACATTGGCATGCATACCATTTTCAGAATCACCATTTATCAGCTTTGCAATTCCAGAAAGCGAAGAATGTTCAGCATCAATATAGATTTCATTCGTCGTTCCATCTGGCAGTTCGTATTGGAGGTAACCAACACCAAGGTAAGTTTTATCTTTGTCTTCAACCCCATTTGAAATTGCCGATGATTTCTGCGCTAATTGTAGCACTTCGATTTGATATGTTCCTGGCTGAGCAATATTTTTATCGACAGTTGCACTAATCCCATTTCCAGAAACATTGACGGAAAATTCTCTAAAACTTCTTTCTGATTTATTTGCATAGATTGACCCTCGCAAGTTTTCAACTCGCTTCATAAGATCTGCAAGCAATGTCTTTTTGTTTTCGATTTTCTTTTTACGGACTTCCATTTTTTGAACAGGAATCTTTTCAGCTTTTAATATTTGCTGAACGATATCCTTGGGGAGACCCGAATTAATCGATCCAAAAGAAATTCCCACTCATCCTCCTGACGATGACCATGCACTTTCTGTGCGTGCTGGGCGCTACAAATAGATTAACATACTAAGAATTTGATGCAATAGGGTAGATATTAAGCTACAATGGGAATTGTAAAAAAAAATGGCCCCTGGGTAGGGGGCCATAGGGTTTTAGGATGAATTAGGGTTGGTAGAGTTGTTGTAACAACTCATACTATACTAGTCGGGTATTATGGAAAAAGCTTTAGCAAAAAAGTCGGATTTTATTAAATTAAAGTATAAATTCTTTATAATTCGAGTAGTTATATACTTTTCATTTCTCTTTATACCTGTTTGGATACAGGAGATTAAAGCGTTTAGCTTAGTATTTCAGTCAATAGTTCTTCTGGCCTATATGATGTTTATGGGTGGTCAATGGTATTTAATGGGTAAAGAAATTGACCATCGACTTCGGATTTATTACAGAGCAAATTCTTCCATGGAAAGAATTGTG
>JBFKKF010000093.1:0-6501 GCA_041631355.1 Bacteriovoracaceae bacterium
CACCGTTTGATTTAATAAACTCAACTGAAGTTAAAAACTCAAGTACTTTAAATTCTCCCGCAGAAACTTCTACTGTTAAAATATCATCTGGAATTTTATTTTTAGAAAACCTTTCTTCAAACTTTTGTCTCTCCCCTAAACCTGTCCCTTCCGGGTAGTAATAATCTACAATTTCACTGGCCAACTCTTTTTTAGCATCCATAGGGTGCTTCTTGCCTGATTTAATGTTTGCAATCAATGAACTTACTTCTTCTGCTGGCCTTCTACATAGAAGCTCATAATATTTAAGCATTAAATCATCAGAGATACTCATAAGTTTTCCAAACATATCTGATGCCGTGTCCTCAAGAGAGATATAGTTATCAAGGGACTTACTCATTTTTTGAACACCGTCAGTTCCCTCTAAAATAGGCATTGTTAGAATACATTGTTGCTTTTTCTCATAGGCTTTTTGCAAATGTCTTCCCATAAGAAGGTTAAAGGTCTGATCAGTTCCACCTAGTTCTAGGTCTGCATCTATGGCCACAGAGTCATAACCCTGCATCAGGGGATAGGCAAACTCATGCATATAGATTGCTTCCTGTGCCTTATAACGCTTAGTAAAATCATCTCTTTCAAGTAATGAAGACACTGTTACTTTTGCCATCATTTTAATCATATCAATAGGAGTTAATTCACGAAGCCAGTCATTATTGAAAACCACATGAGTTTTCTCCATATCTAAAATTTTTGAAACTTGTTGAGTATAGGTTTTGGCATTTTGAATAACTTCTTCATCTGTCAGGATTGGTCTTGTTTTAGACTTCCCTGTAGGATCTCCGATTTTGGCAGTGAAATCTCCAATTAAAAAGTAAATCTCATGACCAAAGTCTTGAAGAATTTTAAGTTTTTGCAAAATAACAGTATGTCCTAAATGAATATCTGGACGAGATGGATCTGCACCAAATTTTATTTTTAAAGGAGTATCTTTTTCATAGGACTCTTTTAACTTTTGTAACAGTTCACTTTCAGGAATAATATCAACTGTTCCTCTTTTTAACTCTTCCATTTGAACTTCAGCACTCGCTGTAATTTTTTTCATTTTAAAACCCTGTTATTCTTTCTCGAACTCGTTTCATCGTCGCTTCGGCAATGTCACTTGCACGCTCACTTCCATCTTTTAAAATTTTATCAATCTCAGAAGTATCTTCCATTAAAGAGTTAAATACTTCACGTGGATGTTTTAAATATTCATTTACAACTTCAAATAGCTCTAATTTTGCATATCCCCAGCCAATGCCTTCTCGATACCTTTTTTCTAAAGCCCTAATCTGCTCCGCCGTAGCAAACAAACGGTATAGCTGCATAATAGTACAATTGTCTGGATCCTTAGGTTCTTCCTCCGGGGTGCTATCGGTGACAATCTTATTGATGGTTTTTCTCAGCTTCTTCTCGGTTCCCCAGAGAGGGATAACATTTCCATAGGACTTACTCATCTTTTGACCATCAAGACCAGGAATATAAGAACCTTCCTTCTGAATAACTTCCTGAGGCTCTATCAAGGTTTCCTCCCCAAAGTACTCATTACATCTTTGGGCAATAGATCTTGCGATTTCAACGTGCTGAATCTGGTCCTTTCCGACTGGTACGGCATTGGTATCATACAGTAAAATATCTGCGCTCATAAGGACTGGATAATCGAAGAGTCCCATATTAACACCAAAGTCTTGATCTTTTTTGGCCTCAATATTTTTTTGAACTTTATCTTTATAGGAGTGGGCCCGATTCATATCTCCCTTAGGGGTCATACAGTTTAGCATCCAAGTCAACTCAAAGACCTCTTTCACATCACTTTGTTTGAAAAAAATTGATTTTTTAGTATCAAGTCCAAGAGCGACCCAGGTAGCAGCGATTTCATAAACATATTGCTTAAACTTTAGGGGATCTCTAACAGAAGTTAATGCATGAGCATCTGCAATAAAATAAATGGACCGATTAAAATCATTAGTATGGGACATTTCAATGGCCGGCTTTATTGCACCTAACAAATTACCTAAATGAACTTCTCCAGTCGGCTTTATCCCTGTGAGAACAGTCTTCATCTATCTCCTCATCTTAGCTATTTAGAACTGCTGCTAGAATGCCATATAAAGTTAAAACCGTCTATTTTAGATAAAAGAATAAATGCACTAAGAAAGAATGTCCTTGCATATTTTTAAGACTAAATCGGTTAAAATATAGACTTGATAACAATTTGCGTTAAGGACAAATTATGGATGCCAATACGAACTTTCCTTACTTACATGGATTTTCTGACACCGAACAAAATAGATTAAGAAAGCAGGCAAGCTTCGCTGAATATACCATCTACAAAGATATAAATTTATCCCAAGTAAAGAATCTACTAGAGGTAGGATGTGGAGTCGGTGCCCAAAGTGAAATTTTACTTCGAAGATTTCCAAGAATTGAAAAACTCACCGGTATTGACTTAAATGACCTACAGTTACAAGCAGCTAAAAAATATTTAAAAACGATTCCTTGGGTAAAAAATAGATACGAAATCTTAAAAATGGATGCTCAGTCTATGGATTTTAAAGAGGAGTCATTTGATGGTGCATTCTTGTGCTGGATACTTGAGCATGTACCATCCCCAGCAAAGGCCCTAAGTGAAATAAGAAGGGTACTTAGGCCAGGCTCTGAAATCTATATTACTGAAGTATTAAACTCTTCTTTTTTTCTAGACCCTTACTCGCCAAATGTTTGGAAATACTGGCAGGCTTTCAATGACTATCAAATAGATATGGGGGGAGATCCATTCGTGGGTGCCAAGTTAGGTAATTTTTTAATGAAAGTTGGATTTGAAGATATCCAAACAGAGATTAAAACCTGGCATCTCGATAATAGAAACCCTGCCAAAAGAAAAGAGTTTATCGACTTTTGGAAGGAGCTAGTTCTAAGTGCCTCAGAACAACTAATAAAGGAAGAGCGAGTAGATGAAAAAACTGTTGAGTTAGCAGAGAAAGAATTTAATTTAGTATCCAAAGACCCAGATGCAGTTTTCTTCTTTTCCTTTGTTCAGGCCAGAGCAAAGGTCTATTAATTTATTTGCTCTTAAAACGAGAATTAGATAACCTTAAAACAAAATCATATAAAGGATATTCTGTGAAACTCACAAAAGTACTTTTTTTTATTCTCTTATTTTCTACCCAAGCATTTAGCGCAGATGGAAGAATTCTTTTTTTAAAAGGAAAAGCGTGGAAAAACAAAAAAAGAATTACAAAGAAAACACAACTTCATTACGGGGATACTCTTCTCACCGATAAAGACAGTATGCTGGTGGTCAAGATTAACCCAGGAGCCACCATTAAAATAAAGCCTCAAAGCTCCTTTAAAATTTTAGCTCCCAAAAAGAAATCTTCTACCACCTATAATCGCTATCTGTTAAAATTTGGTGAAGCTTTTGTTAAGGCAAAAAGAACAAAGACACAGCGATATCATGTGAAAGCACGTAATGCCGTTATGGGAGTAAGAGGAACACAGTTTTTTATTTCTGTTTCAAACCTAGGAAACAAAGATCTTTGGATGTGTGTCAATGAGGGGCAGGTTGAGGTAAGTGTTGAGGGAAATACGAAGACAGTAAAGGTTAATGCTGGTGAGGGAATTCTAGTAAACTCAAATCAACTACCTGAAGTGAAAAAATATGACTGGACCAAAAAATTAAACTGGAAAATGCAAGGTAGCTACAAGGATATTAAAGATGAAACTCATATGAATCATGTTCATTATGATATCAAAAGCTTTGATTATGAGTAAGTTTTTACTTAGCTTATTCTTTCTTCTTTCAACAGCATTTGCCCATGATCATGACCCTGGTCGAAATGTAGATGCGAACTACTCATCTAACTATGTAAAGGGTACGCTATTTAAGCGAGTCAACAGTTTTAAGCTTAAACTCGAAGCACAAAAGGGGGAGCATTACCAAAATCAAAGCCATTCACAGCTTCTCCTTGGTACTTATTATCTCTTGCCATCTGCTCAGAGAATTGGTTTTTTCTTTGCAGAAAACACAGGTCTTAGACATACTAATGACTGGGTTTTCGAAAATAATGAGTGGAGATGGAATGATACTAGTCAAAGAAAAGAGTATTTATCTCAATTTGTTTACACTAAAAAATTCACTCCACACACAAAAACACCTATTGTTTACGAGCTTATTAATACCTACCAAACCAATTCATTTAATGGTCAATCTAGTTTTATCTTTCAACCAAATATGCACTACTTTATATTTTCGAAAGGACAACCAAAATTCTCCTTTCGTCTCTCAGTACCTCTCTATTATGCTCTAAACTTCGATCAAAGATCAATCTACAAACAAGGGCTCTACCTGGGCTCTATTTATCATATCAATCGACACTATATGATTGCTCTAGGGCTAAAGCAGACTACTGAAAAATGGGTTGCATCCACTGATTCAATTGAGAAGCGGCCAAGTCAAGATTATGCTTTCGAGGAAACCATTGGACAAATAGGTTTAGAATTTATAATTAGCTTATAATAATGAGAAAATTAACTGTTATTATTCCAACATTTAATGAGGAGAGAAATCCCTACTATAAAAGGCTTTTAGAATTTTATTCTCAATTTCCTCAAGTTCATCTCATTATTTCAGATGGGGGAAGCACAGACCAAACTATTGTCATAGCACAGAAGTATTCAGTCGAAATCACCAACGCCAGCTCCAATAGTCGCGCAGTCAGGATAAATAAGGGAATGGAGATGGCCCAAACGGAATTAGTCTTAATAAATCACCCTCGTTCAATTCTAACCACTGAAGGAATTGAGTACCTATTGGGTAACGCTGTCCATTGGGGAGGGTTCACTCATTGCTTTGATACTTCTGGTTGGTTATATAAATTTACCTCTTGGTACTCAAACAATATACGTTCTCTCAAGTATGGAATCGTTTACCTAGACCACTGTATTTTTTTTAAAAAAGAAATGTTCCAACAGATTGGAAAAATTCCACCAGTTGATATATTTGAAGACACTATTCTTTCTGAGCGGCTCTACAGGTCCTTTGGAACACCTCAAATACTCCCCTTTCCATCCACGACCTCTGCTATCCGTTTTCAACAGAACGGGGTTTTAAAACACTCACTTCGAAACCAGGTTTTAAAAATTAAGTTTAGATTAGGATTCAACCACCAAAGGATGAATAAATACTACGAAAACAAAACTGCATTAAATGCAGATTATGAAAAAGAATACTAATCTACTTCGTACTTGAACAGCTTGCTCCACCTAGAACACAAAACTCTGCGCAAAATGGGTGATTCAGATAAACATCTTTTTTGGAGTCTGATAAATTACTTCCAAGAATAAACCGTTCATCATAGGCAAGAAGCGTACAAGGCATGACAACCGGTTTATCCTCACCTTTTCTTTTCACAATCATTCGCTCTGTTGCGCACATCTGATCTTCCGGCTTCTTACTGAGTATCCCCCAACAATCAACGGTTATCTCTGGAAGCTCTTTGCCGCTTAACATTTCAGGAAAAATAACAAGTTTATCCTTGAGATCAATATGTATTCCCCACGCTTCAGGCATGTCCTGGTATGCTTGAGTTGCTTCATTCACCCCTTCAGTTAATAGACTTCTTCCTGCAATAGAGATATTAAACTCATTATCATAGAGCCACTTTAGCTGGTCCATTGTTCTCGCAAATGCTCCCTTTTCACGTTCTTGATTATGTACTTCTTCAGTGTGATGATCCAGAGAAACTCTTAAATGAAGTTTTTCATTGTAATTACTTTTAAGATTCAGGAGCGCATTTTGATGTCGCTTTAAAACCCGATTGGCATTTGTTAAAACCAGTACTTCTTTATTGTATTTTAAAATCGTTTCGAGAATAGAAATAATTTGAGGGTTTAAAAAAGGCTCCCCACCGGTGAGTCCAATTAACTCCGTCCCAAGCTCGCCTTCTTCTATTTCCTGCAGGTAAGCCTCAACCTCCGAGACGCTAATATAGCTTAACCGATCATTTTTAGGTGAGGACTCAATATAGCAATTACTACACTCCAAGTTACACAAAGTTCCAGTATTAAACCATAGGCTTTTTAATTGATTCAGCTGAACATGTGCTCTTTGTTCACCCTTGGCGGTAATTTTCATGTTTTGAAATTTCTCAGTCCCCACTAACAACAGCTCCCCGCTTTTGGCCCATCATTGCTATGTAAGTCTTTGAACGGATTATCAGTTCCACAACCAGGAAAAATTCCATAGTGTTTTTCAAATGATCCAATAAATTCAAAGTGCTCACTATAACGGGTCTTATTTAACATCATATAGGTATTTCCACAGACGGCTTCTACCTTACCTGTTTCAAAGTAATGACCATTATCTAGCAACATGCCAAATGGATTATCTTCAATCGTTCCTTTATATATCACTGCTTGTCCGTAATCCTCACAATCAGATTCCAGGCCAGGAAGTTTAAATAGTCTATAGGTCACACTGTA
>JBFKKF010000094.1:0-6497 GCA_041631355.1 Bacteriovoracaceae bacterium
GTAGGGGAGAGTTATAGGTGAGTAATATGCCAAGTGAGCGATTATAGTTTCCTAGCATATAATATGCCCAAGCTCTTTCTAATAAAGTATAAGGCCACTGAAAGGAAGTTTTTGGTATTTCTTCATAGTGTTTTGCAGCTAATTTGTAATTTTTTAATTTAAAGTGGATCCGTGCGATATTTATGATGCATATTTCTTTTATAACTGCAAAGTAGTTTTGTTGCTTATCTTCGGTTCTATTTTCCCACCCATACGCAGCATCAGCACATTTTCGATAAGTCTTTTCAGCTTTTAAGAATTTTTTGTCCATGTAGTATGCACTTCCTTTTACAAGTAGAGACTCTGCATATAAGCGATGTCCTTTTGGCATACGCTTTAACCTTTTATGTACATAATGGAATTTTTTAAGGTATAAATTCCTTTTGGCCATTATGAGATCAGTTGTAGGGATATTCATTTTTCTCAATTCAAGATCATTGAAGGTATTGAAGTAATGAGTACCTGTAAACTGCACTAGTTTTTCAACATAGTGTTGCATATTTTGATCTGGGGTTTCGTACTTATACTGTTGGGCGACAAGATCAAGTGCAGTGAAGTAATCTTTGTTTTTGAAATGCTCTAAAGACTTAAAGTATAAGCGATCTCTCTTACTTGTTTTTCCAACAGCATTCCCAGAAACTAAAAATAATATGGTGATAGTGATTATTGTTTTCATTAGAAAGACACCCCTATGCTCAATATGACATCGTTATTATAGCTCCACTTCTTAGCTGATGGGTTCTTAGGAGTACCTGCCTGATAGTTCGTATTTAAGAGCTCTACGCCTAGGTGTAAATTTCTATTGATATGAAACTTTAAATTAGTTTTTAGTTGAACAGGAATATAGTTTTCCTGGTCATACTGATTTTTTTCTAATGGATTGTTGATATTACCATCTAAACTTGACTCCATGGTGTACTGTCCTGTACCTACCCCAAAGGACCAATCGAAGTAATATATTTTATTAAACGTATTAATCTTTCCGTAAAATGGTGACCATATTGCAAAAACTGATGTTGATCTTAGTGGTCGTCTTACGAATGGTTCAGCTTCATTTATGATCTTTACATTTTCAAAGGCTGCATTGTTTTCATTTCCATATTGGATGAAGTTAAATTCAACGGCCCACTCTTCCGCCCAATAGTATCCAAACTTAAATTGTGCACCATTGGTGGATTGAAAGTTAGCTGTTACACTCGTTACGAATCCAATGTCTGCGTAATAGGTCTTATTTTTAGGATAGATTTTATTTTGCAGAACATATACTGACTTATCTGGATCAAGCCATAAAAAGTCATATAAGTCTTTCTCTCCAGCATAGGCATTATTCAGATTTAATAGTACTAGTGTAATAATGCTTTTTAATATTATTTTTGTAAACGTATACATGATTCCCCTTCGTATTTTATAAAATGTGGGGTACGGCCACCCACCGTACCCCACAATTTATGACTACTTACTTAGATACTTCACCTGTATCTGAGCATTTGCCTGAACTGTTTCAGGGTAAAGTAGTTTTACAGAGTTTGTTTCCAGGTCGTACTCCCAAGCATCTATTACTTCACCATCAACAATTACTTCGATGGAACTAATATCCTCAGGGGTACTTGAAAGACTAAATTGCATTGCTAGGTCTGCTACTACTGCACCCATCTCGAGTAGGGTATCTTGGAAATTGCCCTTGATGCTTGCAACACTACCACCGGTTATTTCGCTCATTTCGTTGTAGCGCTCATATCCTCTCGAGATTGCACCAACGGTGCTTGAGGGTACCATGTCTACAATACTATAAGCTTTTATTAAACCGATGTTGTTTTTCCATTTAGCAATTTGTTTCAAGTGATTCGCAACAGATTTCTCAGACTGATCTTCCTCATCTGAAACATAAACGATTGCAAAATATGCTTCGTCTCTCATCCATCTGTTTTGAAATCGATCAGTAAAAACTTCTGAGGCCTTGATACCTTTTTCTAGTCCAAAGCCATCAATTCCTACTTTGACTAGCTCAGCAAAATCAGCAAGAAATTGCTCTTTATCCTCAGCTAGTTTAGCTGCGTTTAAAAGAGACATTGAGTTTTTGTACTCCCTTCCTGCATTATTTTTACTAGTATCTGTAGTTGTTACTGCCATTTGAAAATCAATATCATTTTCAACAAATTCTTTGATAAATGATTCAAAATTTTCTCCAAGCGCTTTTTGCTCATCTCCCATGGAACCTGAATTATCAATAACCCATAGGATATCAATTTTGTTTCCATTAGGACTGTAAGTGAAAATGTCTTTACTTTCTTGTACTGGTTCACTTGTTGAATCATCTGTTGAGCTTGAATCATCGCTACTACCATCTTCAACGGTGTCTGAAGTGTCAGAACTCGTTGAGTCATCTGGCGAACTTGAATCATCGCTACCACCATCAGCAACGGTGTCCGAAGAGTCAGTGCTCGTTGAATCATCTGTTGAACTTGAATCATCACTTCCTCCATCGACTACTGTGTCCGAAGAGTCAGTGCTCGTTGAATCATCTGATGAACTACTATCTGCAGAGCTTGAATCGTCTGTAGTGCTGTCACTTCCAGTGTCAGCAGTTGAGTCTGGCTCGGTGATAACTGATCCGTCATCAGAGGAGATGTTGTCTGGATTGTTAAGATCATTTGCCAGGTCATCGAATTCTGCTTCAGCGATGTCATCTGGTAGATGTTCTTTTTCATACTGTTCTTTAAGTGTTTCAATGTACTCTTTTTCATAAAACTCGTCCTCTTGACATGAGTAAAATGTTGAGGCAATTGCACTTACTAGGATTAAATTTCTTAGGCCCTTAGTTTTCATACTCGCTCCCTTAATGTGAGCGACGAGGCAAACAGAAAATCATTGATGCGTGTCTGTCTTTTCTGTAAAAATTTCGGGTTTAGTTTGCCAAGCGGTTTCTCTGATTTGATCAACGGGTTACGTACCAAGGTAGCTAACGTACAACACAAGACCAGAGTGTTCTTGTTGTTTAAGTCTTGACGCACATTGTCGTACCTTTTTGCTCTACTTTCAAGATAATTCTTAAGAAAGCATTAATACTCCAATAATTTCAAACGCTTAACCAGGTTAAGCGAAACTTAATTTTCAATGACTTGAGGAGAATTTTAGGTCTTCACTAATTCTATATTATTTGGCCATGGCAAAGATTGCCATGATAGGGGGGAGGGCTCGGAGATTTTTTCTTTCTCTCCGATGGGTTACTTGCGAGGTAATTATGCTTAAAAATGTATCAAGGTATTTAAAAAGAAGTTCAGAGGTAAGATTTGAAAAAGATGAATTAATCAGCTTCATCTTGGAGCAAGAAGAGCATAAGTGGATCTCCGATAACCAATATGTTCGTGGGAACTTTATCGATTTTTTAGAAAGGCTTCCAAGAAAAATTTTACAAGAAGTTTTTGTAGATAAACTTACTATTTTTGTACGCTCAACTGGAAAATTTGCTTGTTCAGTTTCACCTTTACAACAAAATGTAATAATTGTCTTTCCAGAATTATACAGTTTGTTAACGCAGACATATGACGGTTGGGCAAAAGCAGTATTGGCCCATGAGGTCGGACACATACATTTTGATCATGCGGCTAACTCGGATGATCCCATGGAGGCTCAAGTTGATGCAGACACATTTGCCTGTGACATGGGATACCTAGAAGAGTTAGAAATCTTTCTTCATGAACAACCAGAGTCAGTAGAAAAAAGAGTCAGGTTAACTTTTATAACAAATTATTACTTTGCTAATAACTAAAAACTTGTCTTTGAGATAATCGGAGTCGGTACATTAAGAACCTCTCTAGATGTAACCTTTTTAACTCGTATGGAATCAGTTATTTCAGCTGCAATTCTTTCAATTGCTCTTAGGTGCCCCTTTAAATACAGGTCAACGATCATAAAATCATCATTTGAAGGTTGTACTTCTTCAGTCATACTAAGTATCTCAACACTTTCCATTTCAAGTATATGCTCGATAGTTTGTCTCGTTGAACCGTAGGTCAACATTTCAATATGAAATGTTCTAAACTGTGATTCTTTTTCTATAAATTTATTAATTGGATTTAGCACTCTTAAAATCGCCAAAACAGTAATCGAGAATAAAGTTGCCACAATAGGGTAGCCCACTCCAATGGTGTAACCTATAGCTGCGACCACCCAAATTGTTGCAGCTGTGGTTAATCCTGAAACACCACCTCGGCCCTGAATAATAGCACCAGCTCCAAGAAAACCAATCCCACTAACAATTTGTGCGGCGATACGGTTTGGGTCCACAGCAGGACCAGCATTGGAGCTATGTAGATTGATTAAGGAAATCGTTGTGTAAAGTGTGGCACCTATACAAATCATAATATTTGTCTTAAACCCAGCAGCTTTCATTTTGACTTCACGGTCATAGCCGACTAGTCCTCCAAGAATTAATGCAAAGATGATCTGGACTCCAATACCGTAGTAAATTGAAACAGTACCAAATACCTCAAGCTCCATTGTTGTATCTAAAAAATCAATCATACTAAATCCTTTGAATTACATTTATATTATCAAATTTGAATATAGGAGCAAATAAGGATAAAATTGCTAAATAATAAAGAAGTTGATTAGGATGGACCTCTATGAGTTTATTTGCATTTTTCAAAAATGAAAAACAATCGGAAATTAAAAAATATAGTAAACTTCATGATCAGCTACAGCGGGAATATCCTTTTTTATCTGAGGAAGAGCTTGTGATTACTGCTTGTGTGGCGGGACTATTGGCCAGAGTTGCTTATGTGGATTTCAACCTGGATGAAGGCGAGGTGAGTGAGATAAAAAAGATCTTAGAAGAATGGACGATAAATGACAAAGTACATACTGAGTTATTAGCAGAGATGGCGATAAATCATATTCAGGAAATGGCAGGACTTGAAAATCATTTATATGTTCATCCCCTAAGGGAGCACTTGACGCGCGATGAAAAGTATCGGGTATTGCAATCATTATTTTTGGTCGCTGCTAGTGATGGAAGTGTGGAGTCTATAGAATCGGAAGAAATTCGGGTAATTACCAAAGGGCTTGAGCTTTCCACTCAACATTTTGTTGCTGCTCGGGCTGAAGTTTCCCAGTACTTGAAGGCTTTGAATTAGTATATTTTTTTATGCTATACTTTTGTTAGATATAGACTAGAACAGGATGTTCATGAGTACCGCTAAGAAAATTAACAAAAAGTCTAGTTATCAAAGATTTGATCAGTTAGACGGTTCACACCCTTTTAAATCAGTATTACCTGATGGTTTTGTTGATTACCCCGCTAGGCTTCGCAAGGGGGGAGACATTTCTTATTTCAATTTTGACTTGGCGATCGAAATGGGACTTGTTCCCTCAGATCATGATAAAAAGCTTGATCAAGAACTAAAAGATAAAATTCTTGAAACTTTCGCAATCCAAATAATTAATGAATACGATCAAGAGCATAATATAAAAGTTCCCAAAGATGAGATGAAGTCTGGGACCTATATGGCGACTAGATACCTCCAGCTACAACATGAAAATAAGCAGGGAAAAACATCAGGTGATGGAAGAACGGTATGGAATGGACAAGTAAAACATAAAGGTCAAGTGTGGGATGTTTCTTCAGGGGGAACCGGGGCAACTAAATTAAGTCCTGCAACTAGTAAATATGGCAGGTATTTCAAAACAGGGGATCCAACTATTTCTTACGGTTGCGGATATGCTGAAGTTGATGAGGGATTTGCAACAGCGGTATTGAGTAAAATTTATGATATCAATAACTACTCAACAGAACAAACACTGGCAATAATTGAATATAAAAATAATATTTCTATTAATGTACGGGTCCATAAGAACCTATTAAGACCTAGTCACTTTTTCTTATATTTAAAACAAGATGATCTAAACTCAATAAAAAAAATAACAGACTTTTATATTGAAAGACAAAGAGACTCTGGGGTGTGGGCGGAATGTCCTAAGAATTATCGTAAATATGATTATTTTCTAGATAGAATTGTTGAAACTTTTGCACGATTAGCGGCCCGCTTTGAGGACGACTATATATTTTGTTGGCTAGACTGGGATGGAGACAATATTCTCATGGATGGTGGTATTATAGATTACGGTTCTATTCGCCAGTTTGGACTTTTTCATTACGAGTATCGCTACGATGATGTTGAAAGATATTCAACAAATCTTTTGGAGCAAAAGGGAAAGGCCAAATACATTGTTCAGTCCTTTATTCAGCTTATAGATTATTTGAAAACTGGCACTAAGAATAATATTCAAGACTTTAGTAATCATAAGCTACTAAGCGATTTTGAGAGTGTTTTTGATGAACAAAAAAACTTTAACTTTTTATATAAACTTGGGCTGAGTGAGAGAAAGTCAAAGCAAGTATTAAAAAGATATAAAAAAGACATTATAGAGCTAAGAAAAGTTTATAGTTATTTTAAGAA
>JBFKKF010000095.1:0-6490 GCA_041631355.1 Bacteriovoracaceae bacterium
CTGAGTCGAGCTCTAGTTCAATTGAGTCAGTATCGATATGCTTCAATTTATTTACCAAGATCTTAGGCCCTGAGACAATCACCTCCTTTGGACTGAGTGTCAAAGAATCTTTATGAGGTTTTTTAAAGCTTATTCTACTTTTATTAAGCTTTATAGGAAGAGTTTTAGACATAAGCCGATCTAATTCCAGGTTAACTACACTTGGGCCAAAACTTTTAAGCTCCACCCCTAGAGGCATCTTAGGACGATATTTTTCCAGGTTTATCTTGTACTTTTTTTTCCCTGGAAAGTAATAGGAAGCTGGAACAAGTATTTTTTTAACTCTCTCTTGAAACTTTCTTACAAATAGCCCTGGACCACTTACCTGCATGGTGACATGACTTGGCAAAATATTTGAAATGGCCATTCCCTTAGGAGACTGGATGACTAGTGGTATAGAAACATTATTAATTGTTTCTGCAGAACTAACAACGTAGAACCAAATAAAGACACTACTCACTAGAGAGAAAACTTTCAGAACGAATTTTCTTTTTCTAAAAATATTTCTCACGCTGAATACCTTCTTTCATGTTTTCTTGATCCAATAAACTTAGAGGCGTAAAGGTGAGATCGTAGCTGATGTCTCAATGCTGTTTCAGTTTCACACTCATAAAATCTTCCATTGCTACAAATGCTAATCTTACCTCTTTCCTCACTTACAATGACAACCACGGCGTCACTAACTTCTGAAATCCCTAATGCGGCCCTATGTCTTGTACCATAATGTCGGTCTAATTCTATATTCTTAGACAAAGGTAGAAAACAACCGGCGGCCTGGATTCTATTTTGATAAATGATAACTGCGCCATCATGAATTGGTGTGTTAGATTGAAATAAAGTATAGATAATATCGGAATGAACTCTTGAGTCGAGTCGAGTACCTGTCATCGCATAGTTTAGCAGCCCGTGCTTTCTTTCAAAAACAATGAGAGCACCAGTTCTTTCCCTACTTAAAGCAGAGCAAGCGGTAACGACCTCCTCAATTTGTTCATCGTAATGGCCTTGTTTTTTACGTCCTATGAATCCAGCTTCACCAAATACAGCCAAGGCAGTTCTTATTTGCTCTTGAAATAAAATAACAGCGATAATAAAAAAATAATCAATAAAACTCTTTAAAACCCAGTTAAGTGCGTACAGTTCAAAACTTAAACTAAGCCAATAGATAGAAACAAATGTGATAAGCCCCATCAACACCTGAACAGCTCGGGTTCCTTGAATAATAGCAAAAAAACGATAAAGAATGACTGCCACCAGAGCAATATCGATGGCATCTACCACATTAAAGTTTTGAAACAGACTGATAAATGTTTCCAAATAAGTATTCCTTGATAGTTAACTTATCGGAAACATAGACAAAATTTTAAGTTATTTATACTTAAGCAGCTTTCTTTTCCTGCCCTTTAGACTGAGCTTCAAGTAATTCCTCTGCCTGTAAGAGCTTCTTTCTCAAAGCCTCTCTAGAGATTCCCATCTCCTTGGCGGCTTTAGACTTATTGCCCTTATTTCGTTTAATCTCAGCAAGAATCATTTCTCGCTCTACTAAGGCGACTCTATCCTTTAAAGGTAGCTGAAAGTCCTTTGCATGAGGAATAGCATCTAAGCTGTGCATACTAGACTTTGAAAGATCAATTACAGGAGTTGCTCCCTGTTTGTTTACCTTGTCAATAACATGAGCTTTTGGATTGTATAGGACTGCTTTTTGAACGGCCTGTTGCAATTCAATTACATTTCCGGTCCAGTCATATTGCTTTAATTCATCCATTGCCTCTTCTGAAAACTCTTTTAATAGTAGTCCTTGTTTTCTACATTCTTTTCTCAAAAAATATGAAGTAAGGGACTCAATATCATCTGGTCTTCTTCTTAGTGGTTCCACTAATAAGACAGACTCTTGCATAAAATTATATAAATCAGGATTAAACTCTCCTTCCACTTGGGACATCCTTCTTAAGTCCTGACTGGAAGTAAAAATAACCCTTACATCTATCGTAATATTACTTTTAGGTAACCTTCTCTCTTGAAGTAATTGTAAAAGCTTCATTTGCAATTCGATATCCATAAAGCCGACCTCATCAATGACAACCGTTCCGCCCTTACAGTCTTCAAATACACTAGGAGACTTTTCATTTCCAAAAAGTTGTTCCTCAACTTCATGAGCACTAATACCTTTACATTGAACAATGATAAATTTATTTAAACCACGCTTTCCTTCATTGTGAACAATTCGTGCTAGAAGCTTCTTACCTACCCCCGTTTCACCATTTATAAGTAAAGGTGAGTCAATATCTTTTAATTTAACAATTGATTTTCTAATTTCATTTGTGCTAGATGACTTTCCAATATAGGCGTACTCTCTATCGTATGGAGTAGAAAATCTTCGAATCATAGACTTTTCTGAAATTGGATTATAGTTGTGAAAAACAGAGGAAAAAACAAGGGAGAGAACTTTCATTGTTTTCTCATCCTCTTCTGTAAATCTATCTTGATTTCTTTTGTTTAGAACCTCGATAACACCTATAACTTTATCCTCACGGTTTGTTATAGGGTGACAAAGAATAGACTTAGTCACAAAGCCCGTGATCTTATCCATATCAGTTGAAAATCTCACTTTATCAGTTTTAGCATCAATATTTAATGGTACTCCTGTAGTAAAAACAGAACCGGCAATACCTTTTCTATAATCAAATTTTAATACTTCTTTATTTGCCCCAAGTGCAGCTGCAGCTTCTAGCTCATTAGTATGAGGGTTAATTAAAAAAACACTTGCTCGTTGTGCATTTAATATTCTGGCAATTTCTTCCAGCATACTTTTTAAAAACGTTTCTTGAGAACCAAAAGCTGTAATATCCTTAAATAAAGAAAGCATTAAAGAAAAGATTTCAAACCCTTCGGTTGCCTTTTTATATCTCTCACTAACTGCCATTGTGGTAATACAATCCCTTGCTCTATCGGGAGAAAAACCGAGAACATATTGCTCAATAAAGCGCTTCATCTGGGGATGATCATCTTCATCTAGCTCCACACCATAAATCATAGACTCAATGGTATTCTCAGGATTATATCCTCCAAAGGCCCTGACAATATGTCCTTCAATATCAATTCGAATTCTTTTGTACTGAATCCCAACTCTTATATTTGTATTTACTTTGATTTTCTCTTCAGTTGTAAAACCCAACCCCGTTATAGAGACATCTTCTAGTTTTGCATCCATAATTGGTTTAAATTTTCCCATCTCATCTTCAAACTCCACCGTACATCTGACGTCATCTTTTGACTCAACAGGAATCCTAAAGGATTGAAAAAACTTAAATTCTTTAAAGCTTGCAAGCATACTTATTCTCCTAATAAGGTCTATCTTTCACTTTTATCGGACAGATAGAATGAAAACTTAAATAGGTTGGCAAAAAAAGTTGGCGCTTGAGTCTAACACTCTGCTTTTAGTTGTTACTGAGATTAATGCCTATTTGCCACCAGTATCAATTTGACTCAGGATAACTTGCCAATTATTCATTCCAGTAATTGGAATACGCTTTGCACCCTTTAGAGGTGTCAATCAGGAAGATTGATAAAGTGAGGTAATATGAAAGGGAATTCGTGTATTGGCCTACTCTTATTGGTTTTACTCGCATCTTGTGGGAAACCTGTAACAGAAATTCTAAGTGCCCCCAAAACAAAGGATCAAACGGGAATCATTGCAAGTTGTACATCAAAAGCAGATGCTAATGCTTTGGCCCAGGAGTTAGGCATATCCTATCGAGTCATTAGTGAGAAGAGAAAATTAATGGAATTTATAGGAATTACTGAGAAACAATTAAAGGAGTATCTTCCTAAAGCAAAATTCAAACAAAATAAAATATATGATGAAGTTTTAATCTCTGGTAATTTTAAAGCGCAAAATATTGCCAATTATCCTTATTATGGACCTCATTCTCGAGAAACAAGACAAGAGTCTTCGGCCAGATATTTTCCCCACCTTAAACAAATTGAAGCTTTTGACGTCTCAGCACAGGGCAAGGGAGTCGTTATCGCTATTATTGATACGGGTGTTTATTATAACCATCCCCATTTAAGTCCTAATATCAAAGTAAATGAACAGGATAAACATGGAGCTGATGGAGATAGTAGCGATAACGATGGTAACGGATTTAGAGACGATTACGTTGGGTGGGATTTCTATAATGGTGATGCATACCCTATCGATGATAATGGACATGGAACTCATGTTGCAGGTCTGGCCGCAAGCACCTATATGGGAGTGGCACCTAAGGCAAAGATTCTTCCAGTCAAAGTTCTAAGTGCTGACGGAAGAGGAGATCTAGGAACAATTGCAGCTGGAATTCTCTACGCCATAGATAACGGGGCCCATATTATCAATATGTCTCTTGGTGGAAGTAACGGCGGACAGATCACTCGTGACGTGCAACAAATTATTAATGGAGTAAAGCTTGCAAGGCAACAAGGGATTTTAATGGTTGCTGCCGCAGGAAATGGAGGAAGAGATGGTATTGGTGATTGTAACGATAATACTCCGATTTATCCTGCAAATATTAACGAAGAAAATATGATAGCTGTGGCCAGTGTAGATCGCTATAATAACCTTGCAGATTATTCAAATTTTGGAGGAGAAACAGTTCATGTGGCAGCTCCTGGGGGAGATTATTTTACAGGAGGGCTAAATTCTACCGCAATTCCAGACTGTAGTGGACCCTGCGCTCAAGATAATCTTCCCTATGTCTCTATGATGGGGACATCCATGGCCACACCAGTAGTTTCAGGGCTAGCTGCAGTATTGAAAAGTATTCGAGAAGATAAGGCCCCAGCAGATATTAGATCCGCTATTATGAATGGTTGTGAAAATAACCCTGATTTGGAAGGGCTTATTAAATGTGGTGGAGTAGTAAATTTACAATCTGCAGCAAACCTAATCACAGAGTAAATCCATTCAGTGGTATTGTGCACCGTGTAAATATTTCGTATTTCTAAATACTTAGTTGAGTCAAAACTAAAACTGAATTATAAGCTCTCCAGAACAATCAGTTTTGCCTGGAGATAATATGAAAAACATTACTAAAAGCCTAATTCTTGCCTCAACTTTTGCCACCATTGCCACCAACGTCTTTGCAGACTTTCGGGATACAAACATGGGACATCGATACCGAGAAAGGTATAGAAATATGGATATCTGCCAGGAAATCAAAGAAGATCTACTTGTAGCAGAAGAGAGATTCTTAGAAGTTGAATCAAGAATGAATAATATGAATGGAGAAATCAGATCTCAAGAACAGGTTATTAATAGCAGAACTTATACATTAGAAAACAAAAGAAATAGGATCGCCTCTTTTAAAAGAGAAATTGAAAATCTAACTGATCTTAAAAATAATAAAGACAGGTTAATGTCTGAACATCAAAATATAATAGATACCACAAATCCCCAAATCCCTTTGGCTCAAACCGAAGTGGATAATGCTCAAGGAAAAGTTAACAAACATTGTGGAGGTTTTTGGAGAGGAACGTGGACTAGTGGAAAGTGTAGAAGTGCTAAATCGAGCTTAACCGATACATCAAATCATTTAGCAAACCTCACTTCTAAAGTTAAAAATTCTCAGTCCATGATTAGTCGCCTCCATCGGGTTGAAAAAGATCTTTCTCAGGCAAATGAAAACCTTGTTGAGGCAAAAGTATCATTTAATGAAGAAATGCAAGTCCGGCCATCAATTGAGCAATTACAAACAAGACTTGGTAATATGGTACAGAGGCGTTCAAATCATATAGGTGCATATAACCAAGCAGAACAACAATATGGGAGACTAGAAATTAGGGCCGAGAAATGTATGCAAATGCAATACGATGCTAGAAAGCTTAGAATGTTCAAAGGCGCATTAAAAGTGTTTGCTTCCAACAATGGCGCTGGGTGCGAGCGAGCAGTAGAGATAATGAGAAAAGCAAAAGGTCCGGCCCAAAAAGAAGGAGTAGATGAAGCTTATCATATGATTTGTGAGTCTGATCTCATGGTTCAAGAAGTCGTGGGTGAATGTATTGAGAACAGAGAACGACGTAGACACTAATCTAAAATAATTTTTGGGGGGCCAACCTTGGTCCTCCAGTATAAATTATCCCTTTTTTACAATTGCTTTTTTTCTATTTGGATAAAGAGTCTTACAAATGGGACAAACAATCCCTCTACATCCCCTGGCCGTACAATATTCTCTTCCATAAAAAATAATTTGAAGATGAAGCTTATTCCATTTTTCTTTGGGAAATAATCGCTTTAAATCTTTCTCTGTCTGCTCAACTGACTTACCTGTGGTTAATTTCCAATTCTGTGCTAATCGATGAATATGCGTATCAACTGGAAAAGCCGGGACGTCAAAAGCCTGACTCATGACTACAGAAGCTGTTTTATGTCCTACCCCCGGTAGTTATTCTAACGCTTCAAAAGACTTGGGAACCCTAA
>JBFKKF010000096.1:0-6455 GCA_041631355.1 Bacteriovoracaceae bacterium
CCTTCAGTTCTGGCCATTTCAGCTCCACCGAGTCTCCCTGAACACTTAACTTTTATACCTTTAACACCTGATCTAAATGCTGAAGTCATCACTTTCTTCATCGCTCTTCTAAATGCAACCCTTTTTTCAAGTTGAGCTGCAATATTTTCAGCAATAAGCTTAGCTTCTGCATCTGGCCTCTTAACTTCTGCAATATTGAAAAATAATGTACCATTGGTAATTTTCTTAAGGTCAGCTCTGATTTTATCAATCCCAGCACCTTTTTTACCAATTGCTACCCCAGGCTTAGCTGAATATACAGTAACTTTAACCTGATCTGATGTTCTAGTAATTTCAGTTTTAGCAATCGCTGCATTACCAAGATTTTTCGCAATATACTTACGGATCTTAAGATCCTCTTGTAATGTGCTTCCAAAGCTATCTTTAGAATACCAATTCGAGTGCCAACCCTTAATATAACCTAATCTAAAACCATATGGATGTACTTTTTGTCCCATGTTCTCTTCCTTATGCTTCTTTTAAAGCAACTGTTACGTAGCTAGTTCGTTTTCTAATTCTAAATGCACGACCTTGAGCTCTTGGTTGAATTCTTTTCAAAGTTGGACCTTCGTCAACTTTAATTTCTCCAACAACCAAGTTGTCTAAATCATACTTGTCACTATCAGAAGCAATCTGAAGACCGCTGTTTAGGAGCTTAGTCAACATAATTGCAATTTCTTTTTTCTCATTAAATCTTAGAATTCTAAGAGCTTCCTCAACCTTTTGATTTCTAATAAGGTCGCATACTTGTCTTACTTTTCTTGCCGATTTATTAACATTATTATTTTTTACAGTAATCATAATGCCCTACCTATCGCTTAGACTTTTTATCAGCACCATGGCCGTAAAAAGTTCTCGTTAGTGAAAATTCCCCAAGCTTGTGACCAACCATATTGTCAGTTACATATACTGGGATAAACTTTTTTCCGTTATGTACAGCAAACGTAAGTCCTATGAAGTCAGGAATAATAGTTGATCTTCTAGACCAAGTCTTAATAACCTTGTTTGCTTTTCCTTCTTTTTGAGCTGCGTCAGCTTTTTTAAGAAGAGAATAATCAACATAAGGTCCTTTTTTAATTGAACGTGCCATTTATATTCTCCTAAATTACTTTCTTCTTTTAACAATGAACTGATTAGTTCTCTTGTTCTTTCTAGTCTTATAACCTTTAGTTGGTTTACCCCAAGGTGTAACTGGGTGTCTACCACCTGAAGTTCTACCTTCACCACCACCATGTGGGTGATCTACTGGGTTCATAACAACCCCTCTAACCTTAGGTCTAAGGCCTCTAAGTCTACTCTTACCAGCTTTACCAATGTTGATTTGCTCATGCTCAAGATTACCAACCTGACCAATTGTTGCTCTACAGTTGATTTTTACTTTTCTCAACTCCCCAGATGGAAGTCTTAAAAGAGCTTCTTTAGATTCTTTTGCCATTAATTGTGCATAAGAACCTGCTGATCTTGCAAGCTGCCCACCACTTCTTGGGTGAAGCTCAACATTGTGTACTAATGTACCTACTGGAATATCTTTTAAAAGTTTTGAGTTTCCAACTTTGATATCAGCACTATCAGATGAGATCACTTGATCACCAACTTTTAACCCATTTGGAGCAAGAATATATGTTTTCTCTCCATCTGCATAACAGATCAGAGCAATATTACATGTTCTGTTTGGATCGTACTCAATCGACTTAACAGTCGCTGGAATATCCGTTTTTTGTCTCTTAAAATCAATGATTCTGTACTTTTGCTTAACACCACCACCACGTCTACGTGATGTAATTCTTCCCAGTGCATTTCTACCAGCAGTTTTGTTTTTCTTAGCTAACAAAGACTTCTCTGCTTTTGCGCCTTTAGTAAGAGCATCGCTGTTCATAACAGCCATATGTCTTAATGAAGGTGATGTCGGTTTAAATTTTTTAATACCCATAATCGCCTCTTATATTCCTTTAAATAATTCTATCTTCTGGCCATCTTGTATTTTTACATACGCTTTTTTCCAAGAAGATGTTTTCTTAACACTTTTCCCAGCTCTTTTAACTTTCCCTGGTAAAACTGCAGTTCTAACGTCAACAACTTTTACGTCAAACATTCCTTCCACCGCAGATTTAATTTGGTACTTATTAGCCTTTCTTTGAACTTTGAATACATATCTGTTTGTATTTTCAGTTTCAATTGAAGATTTTTCTGTCAATAACGGTTTAATTAATACTTGTTCAATATGCATGATTACACCAACCTGCTAAGTAGTTTCTCTAAAGCCGCTTTCTCAATGATTAAGTTTTCAAACTTAACTGCTTCATAAACACTGAAACCTTCAACGGCCATAGCTTTTGCGTTTCTAATATTTCTAGTCGCCAAAAGAGCTTTTGAATCTTTTTCAGCAGTAACAACAAGACCTGGAAGTAGATTTCTCTCGCTTAAAGTAGCGAACATCTCTTTTGTCTTTCCAGTTGATTCAAGAGTATCCACAACAGTTAATTTTCCAGCTTGTAACTTATCAGCAAGTACAGATTGAATTGCTTTAAGTGAAACTTTCTTATTTAACTTCTGAGAAAAGTCTCTTGGAGTTGGACCAAAAGTGGTACCCCCACCAACCATTAGTGGTGATCTAGAAGAACCTTGTCTTGCACGACCTGTACCTTTTTGTTTAAAAGGCTTAGCCCCCCCACCATTTACTTTGGCGCGGTTTTTAGTACACGCAGTCCCTTGTCTTCTTCCGGCCAACGTTGCTTTAACAACTTGGTGTACAACAGGTACGCTAATAGCTTCTGCATCAAGGCTAACTTCTGTATTCAGACTTCCGGCTTTTTCAAATTTTGAATTTAAAACTGTAATTTCAGCCATTTTCTACCTCTATTATTTCTTAAGCGCTTTTGCGATTTTCACGAAACCATTCTTAGCGCCAGGGACTGATCCCTTAATTAACATATAACCTTGTTCTTGGTTTAACTCCACGATTTCAAGATTTTGAACTGTCTTAGTATCTACACCCATATGACCAGGCATTTTCTTCTGAGCAAAAACTCTACCAGGAGTTGCTCTGTTACCAATTGAACCTGTTCTTCTGTGAAATTTTGAACCGTGAGCTCCAGGTCCCCCTGCAAATCCGTGTCTCTTCATTGCTCCGGCAAAACCCTTACCTTTCGACGTCCCAGTTACATCAACAAATGTATTTGCCGCAAAGCCCTCTAGAGAAATTTCTTTACCTAGATTCTCGGCATTAACATCGTCTGCTTTTACTTCAACAAACTTACTTAATGTTTTATCGATTCCAGCTTTTTTCAAGTGACCTTTTAAAGGGCTTACAACAAGCTTTTCTCTTTTTTCACCATAAGCCACCTGATAAGCGTTATAGCCATCAGTGTCTGCAGTTTTAACTTGTGAAATAAAATTTGGGATTAGTTTTACGACTGTTACAGGAACATGCTTTCCTGCTTCATCAAAGATTCTTGTCATCCCTGCTTTTTGACCGTAAATAGCAGGTAGACTTACCTTATTTTCCTCTGACATTTTTCCTCCACAGCATCACCCCATTCTGGGGATGCTTTCATGGTTAATAATTTAGTAACAATTTTGGTTTGCTACTTATACTAGTATTTGATCTCTACGTCAACACCGGCTGACAGATCAAGTTTCATCAAACTATCAACAGTTTGCTTTGTTGGATCGATAATATCGACAAGTCTCTTGTGAGTTCTCATTTCGAATTGCTCACGAGACTTCTTATCAATATGTGGCGATCTAAGTACTGTGTATCTATTAATTTCCGTAGGAAGAGGAATAGGACCAGCAACTCTAGCACCTGTGTTTTTGGCAGTTTGAACAATCTCTTGTACCGATGCATCAAGAACGTTGTAATCATAAGCTCTAAGCTTAATTCTTAATTTATTAGCTTCCATTGTATCTCCACATTTTTAAAAATGGTGTATTGAATAATTTATGCGCAAAGATGTGTCAAGAAAATTCAAGAAAATAATTTTACACTAGATAAAAATTCCTCTTTTCTCAAGTACTTCTTTGGCCATCTTGTTATCCATCATTTCGTATCTGTTAAATGCCATTGTGAAATTGGCCCTTCCTTGAGTTTTTGACCTTAAATCAGTCGAGTAACCAAACATTCCCGCCAGCGGAACCTCGGCCTTAATAATTTCCTTGTCTGCTTTCGGGGACATAGACTGGATTTTACCTCTTCTGACATTAACGTCAGAGATAACATCTCCCGCGCTCTCTTGAGGAGTGATCACTTCAAGGTTCATAAACGGCTCCATTAGAGCTAACTTCGCGTTAATACAGGCATCTCTGAACGCCATAGATGCGGCGATAGTATAGGCAACCTCGTTAGACTCCAACTCATTATATTTTGCATCAATGAGAGTCACTTTTATTCCAATAAAAGGATATCCAGCTAAAGCTCCAGCCGTGACAGAATCCATAACCCCTACCTCGATGGCTGCAATAATCTCTTTTGGCATCTCTCGACTTTTAAATTCTGACTCAAAAATAACTAATTGCTCATCTATTGGCTCAACTTTTAAAGTGACGTCACCATATTGAACTTTTCCATTAATTTCATTTCTGTATTCTTTATGTGCCCGCCCAGCTCCAGCAATACTCTCCCTATAGGCCACTTGAGGTGAGCCTACATTAACTCCAACTTTGAACTCTCTAGATAATCTATCCACAATGATTTCTAGGTGCATTTCTCCCATACCATAGATCAATAACTCCCCAGTTTCCTTATTATTAAAATATTTAAACGACGGATCTTCTATTTTTAGCTGCTCAAGCGTTTTAGTGAGTTTATCTTCGTCAGCTGCTGTTTTTGGTTCAATGGCAATGGAAATAACTGTTTCGGGAAACTCCATCAAGTCAAAAATAATTGGCTTGTTAGTTGCACAAAGAGTTTGTCCTGTTGTCGTATATTTTAAGCCTGTTATGGCCACAATATCTCCGGCTTTAGCTTCTTGTAATTCTTCTCTTTTATTAGCATGCATCTGAAGAATTTTTCCCACTCGCTCTTTCTTATCCTCTAATGGATTATATATTTGAGCTCCCGTCTTTAACTCTCCCGAGTAAATTCTAAAAAATGTTAGCTGCCCAACAAAGGGGTCAGTAGCTATTTTGAAGGCGAGGCCGGAAAAAGCTTCCGAGATACTAGGCTCCCTGGAGGTTTCTTTATCATTATTTTTAACCTCAAACCCCTTTACTGCACCAATATCGATTGGAGAGGGAAGATAGTCCACAACTGCATTCAAAAGGGGTTGCACACCTTTATTCTTAAAAGCTGTCCCGCAAAATACAGGAATAAATCCCTCATGAATGACTGCATGTCTAATTGCTTTTTTGAGTAAGTCAACTGGTATCTCTTCGCCGCCAAGATAGAGTTCGGCTAACTCTTCTTCATGATCTGCTATAGACTCGATAAGCTCCTCACGATACATAGAAGCTTCTTCCCGTTCAGATTCATCTAGCTCTAAGATTTCAAACTTGGCACCAAGATCATCATCAAACCAAATATATTTTTTCATTTCAACTAAATCAATAACGCCTTGAAATTCATCTTCTGCTCCAATGGGTAGCTGTGCTGCCGCCGCATTTTTACCTAGTTTTTCCTTAATTTCAGACACCACATTGTGAAAGTCAGCTCCAACACGATCCATTTTATTTACAAAAGAAATTCTTGGTACGTGATACTTATCTGCTTGGCCCCACACTGTTTCAGACTGAGGCTCGACTCCACCGACAGCACAGAAAACTCCAACGGCTCCATCTAGCACTCTTAGCGATCGCTCTACTTCTATGGTGAAGTCTACGTGTCCCGGAGTGTCAATAATATTAATTTTATATCCATTCCAAATACAGGTTGTTGCCGCGGAAGTAATTGTAATACCTCTTTCCTGTTCTTGAACCATCCAGTCCATAGTTGCAGTTCCCTCATGGACTTCTCCAATTTTGTAGTTTACACCGGTGTAATACAAAATCCTCTCAGTCGTAGTGGTTTTCCCTGCATCAATATGGGCCATTATTCCAATATTTCTTAATTTATTTAAATCTTTCATAGAATCTCTTTAGCTTGTTTTCTCAATATTGATAACGAAATTTGTCAATTTTGTCACCAACCTTCTCTGCCATATAAGAAAGAAAACTTGCCATTATATTGATAGTCATTTAATCCGCTAATATGTTAGCTTATTCACATGCTTTTTAATTCATATATCTTCATATTCTTATTCCTACCAGTGGTGCTTTTAGGCTATTTCTCCTTTTTACATAAGAAGCAAGATTATTACGCAAAAGTATGGCTTTTTCTTTGCTCACTCTATTTTTATGGCCACTGGAACTTAAAATATATTTTTTTAATTTTAGCTTCTATTGGTATTAATTACGGAATTTCAATGTACCTATTTAAGTAC
>JBFKKF010000097.1:0-6442 GCA_041631355.1 Bacteriovoracaceae bacterium
AATCTATTGAACTTATTGTTGCAACAGACACACTACCCCACCATGACTTTCTCTGGATGAATGTCTATATTGAAATGATCTTCGCACTTCACTCACAAAAACTTTTACAATTTTGCACCTCATTTTTAAAAGACCAGTACAATATTTCTCTCCATGACTTTTACTTTGGGCTATTTGAATATAGCAAAAACAATTCTACCAGTATCTTGGGAGCAAGTTTAAAGGATGTCTTTGATCACTTCAAGAATAATTTAGTAGATCTAGAGACCCGCTATATGGGGGTACGAGAAATTCGAACACCATCAGGTGACACTACAAAAGTAAAATTTTACATGAAAGATTATATCAATACCTATTGTATAATTAATTCAAATGATTTTTTTCAAGAACTACAAGAATATCTCTTTGAAGCCTTTCCGTTTTTAGATCAAGTGGTCACCCTTGACTTACTAAAATTCCAACAAGCTTTTGTTTTAAAACCGGCTAATTTATCCGAAGTTAAAATATCTGAGTTTCAATACAACTGGCTTGAGTTTGAACAAAGTAAGGAACTAAAAAGGTCAGTTACCCAAATAAAATTTAGTTCTCCCTGGCAAATTAAATCTCCCGAGAAGAGCTCACAAATATTTATCAAACTAAAAAATAGTGGAATCGCCCAAGCCGGCTTAAAAGAGAAGCTTCCTTCAACTAATAAGACTGAACACGTTACTCCCTAGCATTGGGCGTATCTTTTATTTACTATATATAGTAATATTTATTCATGGAGAAAGACTCAAAATTTCCTAAATACTTTTGTCCCATGGCCTGGAATGGACTTTTTATTGGGGCATCACAAGAGTATCGTCCTTGTTGTAAGTTTTCTCGAAGCTTATTAGATGCATCAGGTCCTCTAACTTTTCCCTCAACACAACCTGATGAAACTTGGGATACTCATAATCGCGTCATGTTACAAAAACAAATTCTTAATAATGAAAAACCTAAAGAATGTATTGCCTGCTGGAGAGAAGAAGCAGGTGGAAGATTAAGTCTAAGAAAAGCTGTTATCCAATGTATGACTGAAGTTGATAACTTCGAAGATTTCTTAGAACATGAAAAAACTAATAAAAGCTTATTTGTCACGCTAGGAAATAAGTGTAATCTCAAATGTAGAATCTGTGGACCTCATTCTTCTTCTCTATGGGAAAAAGAAATGTCCGAACATGAAAAGATACCTTTTGAGCAATCAAAACAAAAGAATGCTAGGGTTGCATCACTAGTTGAAAGTTTGAAGCATACTGCACATAAAGCTAACTACATTGAATTGGTTGGAGGCGAAACTTTTTTATCCAAGGATTTTTTCAGTTTTATAGACTATTTAAACGATGAAGGTCTCAGTAAAAACCTCGAACTTAAATGCGTAAGCAATGGCACCATTTTCCCGGAGAACAGACTACATCACTTTGAAAAATTTAAGCGCTTTGTTATTTGTTTAAGTATTGACGATATTTACGAGCGATTCAACTATCAACGCTATCCTGCTAATTGGGAAAATGTCCAAGAAAATCTCTTCAAGTTTTCGAACTGGGTAAACTCCCAACCAAACCTCACCTTAGAGATTATATGCACAATCAGTATATTCAATATATACCATATTTGTGAAACACTTATCTGGTTTCAAGATCAGAACTTCAACCCATATTTTAACTTAGTTCACTACCCTAATCATTTTTCGGTCATCTACTTAGATAAAAATACAAAGAAAAAAATCCTACGAAAACTTCTTCTGGATATTGATAAGTATGGCGAAAAACTTAACGCTATAAGTAGAAGTAAAATGTATAAACTATTATCGTTATTAAAAGTTCATGGAGATAGTGAGCAAACAAACGCTTTAAAAACAGAAATTCAAAAGATAGACAAATACAGGGAACAATCATTTCGAAGTATTTACCCAGAGTACTCCAAAATTATACTTGAAAGTTAGCTAAATATATTTTTTTTTTGTTTTGGCCTAGTTTCATCAACTAGAGACAATTGCTCTAGTGGGTTATTTATCCCGATCAGTTTATCGGAGAGAATTTTAATCGTTTTTAAAGGAGAATTTTTCATAGTTAAATCAAAAACCTCCATAGAGATATTATGTAAGCTCAGTACCTTAACTAGAAAGCTCAAAACTTGATCTATTGATTGATACTTGGCTTCCTTGTAGCCTGAAAAAGACTCCCCTGAATTTTTAAAAACAAATTGTATATCATTAATATTTCTTCTTGGTTGGTGGAATACTATGGCTTGATCGAGCTCTGTTATACTTCTCTCAATTGCTATATTGTAGTCCACATGACATCCGAATCCGATAAAAAACGCTTCTTGCTGATCTGAAAATGCAAGTGATGCCACGCAAGGAATACCATACTTATTTGTGATACTCACAGTCTTTAACTTAAACCCTTTGAGTTTTGCTTTTTTTATAAATAGATGAATGTAAAAATTTTGAATATCTCTTAAATTAATATTTTTGAAATCACCTTCGAAAAACCACCAGGAGTTCACAATATCTCTCTCTAGTATCTCAAACATTCCTTGAACGAGAGCATCTTCATAAAATTTCCCACTGGCAGCTCCATTCGAGTTAAACCACAACAAGTCATCTATTGCTGTGTTGATTGGAGCCAAACATTTAAAGCTTAACTCACTCTCTGTAAGTTCATAAAGTGAAAACTTGTCGTTCTTATTGATTTCTTTTACAAGAGATAATCTTTCGATGGCCTCCCCTAAACAACTTAACATCGATGCTGTTTTATCTACGCCCTTTCCAAAAGACAATATATCCTGTCCTGGCCTTAGAGGATATTTATACAAGTAATGATAAGTTAAAAAGCTTGTGTCAGTATAAGGCCGTATTGATGTATCAGATAATGATTTTAAATAATTTATCATATCTGAGATTAAGTTTTCACTATCGTTACAACGATATCCACCCGTAGTTGTTAGAATCTCTCTAGCTGAAAATTTTATATCATTCAATGACAATATCCTTTTGAAGATTAGATATTATCTCTATAATTTAGTTTTTGTCCTAACAAGCCCATTATACCTGGATTATTATAAAGATCATGGACTGATGGCTTATCTATCTTATTCAATTTACAATATAGATAAAAATCAGGAAATACCGACTGATCAGAATTAAACTCAGATATTACAACCTCATGGTATGGACTTAAAGAGTACTTAAGCACTTCTTTTGCAAGATTTCGACTGTTTGATTGAGCTATATCTCTTCCTTTTCTTGCCATAAAAAAATGCTCAAGATAATTATCTGAGATAAATATCGAATCTCGATCCAGATTATAATAATAAAAATCTCCCTCTCTCATTTGATCAAAATCAGGATAGAAATTTGTTGTTATCTTTAAATCCAGTGAAGTTTTTTGAAATATTATTTTGAGTTTTTCAATATAGTCGTTCCCGTCAGGTTGGTTTTTAAGTTTCGAATCTCTTTGTAAGAACAAACACCTTACATCTAAGTTTTCCAAAGCCTCTTGGGATAACCCATTCAATGATTCCTCAAGTGAAGTAAAGTAATATGAATCACAAGAGGAGTTTCCAAAAAGTATTAATTGTGTACTCGAACTCTTTTCCAATTCCCGACTTTGAACTTTATAAATCGCGACGTGATCCTTCCAAAACTTCGGCACTAAAGATTCAAAGCGTTCTGGGATCAAAAACATTGTTTTAAGATCAGACCATGGCCTAGGATAATTAATGAAAAAGTCCAAAATACCTAAGGCTCCATCTCTTAACATGACTATGGGGTAGCATTCCATCTCGAGGGGACTCTGAAGTTCAAAAGTAAACAAGGGGTTTCCTTCAAAGTAATATCTTTCCGTCATAGGGTGATGATGCCAATAAATTTGTTCAAAATCAGCGTTACGAAATTGGATATCCCATTTTTTTGAAATTAAGTTTTCACAAATATTACGATCAACAATGTCTTTAATCTTATCTAACATAGGCATCATATAACTCGTAGTAAAGTTTAGAATAGTTTCTATCTATATTATTATAAAATAAGGAGTAATTAGAAGCTGCTCTGCTGGATAAAAAGATCATTTCACTTGTGAGACCACCAAAAGCAACTGGTTTATCCTTAAGGATCAATTTCAAGTCGTCGGCGACCTTTTTCACTCCGTATTTTCCCAGTGCATACTTGGAAATTAATTTTTTTTCAAAATTTTTATTTTTAGTATTTTTCAAAGCTTCATTAAATTTTGACTGATCGATGCAAGGTAGTGGGTAATCAAGAGTGACTGGAATAAATTCTGTTGAGTGAGTCTGTTCCAGAAAAAATGATTTATACCCTCCCCAACTGGTAAGAATGCATGGCACCCCACTACATAATGCTTCTGCGACAGACATCCCGTAGTCTTCATCATGATAAGTACTTAAGCTTATGAAGAAGTCTGCTTGCTGGTATTGATGACAAATCTCTTCATGGGATAAACTACCTAGAAACTTTATATATTTTTCATAGTTTGGTAATTTACTGAGAACTTTATCTAATTTTCTAAAGAACTCACCTTCTCTGAAATGAATATTTATATATGGATGACCAATATTATCGTATTTGCCGACTAGGTGTAGCTCTGAGTTTTCACTGATAACCCCACTAGTAACTGCATCGTGAAAATATTTAACGAGTTCTATTATTCTTTTTTGGTATGAAATTCTTCCCGTATATAAATATATTGTCTTGTTTGATTTTTTCGATCCCTCTTGTAAACAAAATTCACTCTCACTTACTGGAAATGGTGTCATATAAATAGATTCTTTAACATTAAAAAACTTTCGAATCATTTCTTGTTGAGCGTTAGAGGCACAAACAAACTTCATATGATTTTTCTTTAAAAGATTAGTAATTACTCTCCAATCATTAATATAAAGAATGAAGTCGCCAAAAATATGAAAAATGAATTCACATTGATTAAATTGTTTAGAAAAATATTTTTGAAACTGCAAAAGAAATTCAAGCGGTGAGGGTTTGTGATCAACAAAAACAAAACGCTCACAAACTCCTGTTGCTTTTTTTAGCTCTGGAAGGTCAAATCCTTTCTCACCATAGTTTATATGTATTAAGTTTTCTGCACCAAAGGCTCCCTTATATGCAGAAATAATATTTTTTGTTATCACAGAACAACTGAACCAGTGTGACTCATCAAATGAATATACTAATGCGATTTTCATCTACGCCCCTTACCAGTGTATCTTACAATCCTTTTCCAAGGAGAACAACCTTCACTGCTTGCAGCGGCGCGCAATGGCTATTTACATACTTCAACCAATTGCCGCCCTTAATGATTCATAATATTATTAACCTTAATGAGTCATACCTATCTAAAAATATTAAATCAAGGTGTTGAAATTAACACTTCATCCAAGGAAGTTTCGAACCTTATACATAATGATTTTTCTTTTTTTATCAGCCCAAGCGTCCCCTCCTATATTCAACTGCACGTTGACGTTCGAATTGAGCATCCAAAGCATTCTATCCCGGAGAATCTTTTAGCTAGCTTTCAAACTGAAAATTGCATTAACTATGATGTTGGAGATATCCGATATTCTGATTACTTTGGCGAACTAACCACTATTTTCAACTTCAATCATAACTCGGCCATTATTATTTCTGAAAATATAAATATGATCCACGAAGTTCTCTATTTATTAATTCTCTCTCGTATTGGGAAAAGTTTGGATCTGAAAGGCTTTCATCGAATACATGCATTTGGCGTAAAAATAAACCATTTGGCCATACTAGGTATTGGAAATTCAAAGGTTGGAAAAAGCACGCTATTATGTAGTTTATTACAGGACAGTGATATTGAATTTTTCTCTGATGATACTCCCCTTATTGACCGAAAAGGTAGGATTCATGCATTTCCTCTCAGGATTGGACTATCTGAGAGTGTCTCTATGACAGAAAGTGACTCCATATATACCATTACCCGAAAAAAATATGGTAAGAAAAAATTATTACCTATTACTGCAATAAAAAATAAAATCTCACAAGATTATCAATCATCTGTACTTGTTTTTTTACATAGAAGCACCCTTACTGGCCCGTCTATCTATAAAATTTCGAAGTTTTCTGCATTAAAAAAACTATTAGCTCCTATGATTGTTGGAGTAGGTACTCCCATTATTTTTGAATATTTTTGGGTTCATACTTATGCTGACTTATTTACCAAAACCTTTATAGCTCTTTCTCGGACCTTTTCTGCTATTGCTCTGTCTTTAAAATCACAATCATATAATTTTTACCTTTCAGATGATATTCAATCTAATGCTCATTATTTTCGGAGTTATCGATTTTAATTAATCTTTTCTCAAAGATTTTTCTCATTTCTACTATCAGTTGCTCTAGAAAAGGATTAAATTGTATCACTTTAGTAAAAACTTCTTCGAT
>JBFKKF010000098.1:0-6411 GCA_041631355.1 Bacteriovoracaceae bacterium
CACACTAAACTAAGAAATAAGGAGTATATCACAAAGTATAACGAGCAACTTCCTAAATAGCTTAGCGGAAGTGACTGATTATACAGAACAAAATTTTTTAAATTTAATTTGTAAAATCCAGGTAGGATGAAGTGATAAGCCTCAATAACAAAATGTAGAATTTCATTGTTTGCAATCATACTCGTCGAGCCAACACTATCAATACTATGCCCAATCACATACAGCAACAGCGTCAATATCACAGAGATTGTTTGACTCGTTACCAACGAAAATAAACTCACCACTAAAAGAACCAAAACTGCTTCAAAAATAATAAACAATATTGACCACAAAATTAAAGGTTGAAATTCTCCTCCTATAAAAAAGTATAGCGACAAGGTCAAAATGCTCAACAAGAATACATTGAGCACCAGCATACTAATTAACCCAAGTAGCTTTCCCAAAATAAATGCATATCGAGGGACTGGTCTAGAAATTATCATGTACACAGTCCTACTTTCTATTTCTTTATACAATATACCAACACCGATAAAAATCGCCATACCCACAGAGCTTAATGATAAAGTTCCAAGACCAAAATCAAGTGCAATTCGTCCCGGCTCTCCGTAGGTAAAACTATAAGCAACATAAGTCACCAATAATAAGAAAACCCCAAGAAAAATTGTATTCATTAAAATTTTACTTTTAAAAATTTCTTTAAAGGTATACGTCGCTATTATGTGAATTTTATTTAAACTTTTCATATTAAACTTATTTTACATTATAAAATATTTCTTCCAGCGTTGGCCTTTCTGGCGAAATAGAAATAATTTCATTTTTTTCATCAAGAAGTTTTTTTATAAAAACAGATTTCTCTTGATCTGCAACTCTACTGAATTTTGTCTCTCCGTTTTCAAGGTAGCTAATCGTGCATTCTGGCTTGATATTGTCGTTAATTAATTTATCAACACTACCTTGAAATACTACTTCTCCAGCTTTTAGAAATATCACACTATCGCAAATTTCTTCTACATCTGAAACAATATGAGAGCTAAAAAAAACTGTTTTACCTTCAGCCTTTAACTCTACAATTATGTCTTTTAACTCTTTACGACCAATTGGGTCTAGCCCAGATAGTGGTTCATCCAAAATTATTAATTTAGGATTATGTAATAAAGTCGCCAAAAACCCCACTCTTTGGAGCATTCCCTTCGAATAGGTATTAATATGACGATCAAGAGCAAAGTCTATTTTAAACCGAGGAGCCCACTTTGTTATTTGCTCGTGAATTTCTCTTTGACATAGATCGGTAAGCTTACCCATATATCCACAGAACTCTCTTCCTGTTAGATGGGGATAGAAAAAAGGTCTCTCGGGCAAGTAACCAATATGCCTAAAAGCTTGTTCTTTGCTCCCTCCCAAGGAAGAACCGAACTTAATTTCTCCAGAGGTAGGTCTTATAAAGTCCATTACAATTTTAATGGAAGTCGTTTTTCCAGCTCCATTCGCTCCAAGAAACCCTATAATCTTACCCTCAGGAATCACAAAGCTAACATCTTTTAAGGCCTGAAATTTTCCTTTAAACATGTCAGAGTCAAAAATTTTTGAAATTGCACAAAACTCAAGCATGGGTATATAATGAACTTAGATTATGAAAATGACAACAAATACAAATTTTAAATACCTACCAAACTATATAATCATCTTACTCTTGCTCCTCACTTCTGGTTATCTAAATACAGTCATAACAAAGCCTCTTCTAAAAATTGATAAGCAACAAAGTGCTCTTAATTTCAATGATAATTTAGTAAGAATTATCTCTACGGGACAGAATCGTTTAATTTCGAGTTTCTTGTGGATTGCGACCCTCCTAGAATCTGACCTTGATCATTATAAAAAAAAGGATCTAAACTCCTGGATGTATCTGAGATTTAACTCCATCACCAATTATGACCCTTTATTTCTACGAGCCTACCAATTTGGGGGGCAATACCTTAATATAGTGAAGGATGATTTAATTGGCTCAAAAAAGATTTTTGATAAAGGTTTAGCGCTCTACCCTAATGATTATGAACTTATTTTCAATAGTGCATTTTTACATGCATTTGAACTTAGTGACTATAAAAGAGCCGTGTCACTCTATAAAAAAATTGAAGATCATCCAAAATCACCATCATATATCAAATCACTTATTGCTCGAATACAATTTGAAGTGACTGAGGATCCAAAGCAAGTTCTAGAAATATTACAAGAAATGTATAAAAACGAAAGCGAAGAGACAATTCTTCGCAAAAGATTGAAAGATGATATTTATGCACTAAAAGCAGATATCGATTTAAAATGTCTTAATTTTAATTTAAAAAATTGCAACCTAGTTGATGCTAACGGGGAGCCCTATATTATGCGTGAGAAAAAATATTTTGCACCTAAGCCCTATACACCTTACAGAAGGTTTCAATCCAAATAAGAATGGAGAGGTATTTCTACCTCCCCATCAACAGATATTATAATTCTGCTTATTAGTAACCAGGATTTTCTTCTATTATTCTTTTATCTTGGTCAATAGAGTACTTGGAGGCAACACTTGGACCAGCAGCTGCAAAGTCAGCACTTATATAACCAAGGGCCAAGATTTTGAAGGTAACATCTCCTGCAGTCGCACTTTGAGTTCCTAGAGCTGAAATAGTTCCATTATCACTATTTACACCATTGGCACCTGTAGAGATCACGTTCCCCGCGCCTTTACCTGCATCAAAGTAAGTCTCACCCACCGCCGATGCCTTAGTTTGTGCGCAGCTAGTAGGATTTAAGCCACTGTTTGTAGCTGTTGCCCAAGAATTTGCTGCAATGTTGGCAGCGACATCAATCCCAACTCCAAAGTATCTACTGTTCGATTCGTTAGATGGGTCATAACCCATGTAAGCAAGACAATTATGATAAATTCCAAAATCACCATAAAATGCTTGTTCAGCTGTGTACGCCGAAGCCAGTTGAATTTTTGCTTCTGAAGTTTTAGATTTTGCCTGATACCTTTTAAAATTTGGTACAGCTACTGCTGATAAGATACCAATAATGGCAACAACGATCATTAACTCTACTAGTGTAAAGCCGGACTCATTCGTCACTTTTTGTGAAAAAGTTTTCATGTTTTCTCCTTTTCAAACATTAAGAGTTTGAAAAAATTAAATACTAAGCCAAAATCATTAAGAGATTCTAACCTAGTGTCTATTATAGCCTGTAACCAAACATGGATCGGAAATATTTAACAGAATATTTAATATCATTTTTAAAATCTGAGTAGTTTCAAACACTTAACCCCCGGCACCACCGGCACTTAAAAAGATTGGCAGATACATTGCTATCAGTACAGTGCCAATAATTCCCCCCAAACCGACAAGAATCATTGGCTCTATCAATTTTGTCAGTCCATCTATTAATTCTTCAGTTTCCTGCTCAAATACGTCAGCAACCTTGATTAACATATCATCTAAGTTACCTGTTGACTCACCAACCTTAACCATTTGATTTACGATGGGAGGAAAATACTTAACTCTCGAAAGAGGTTCAGTTATAGATTTACCCTTAACAACAGCGTCTTTTACTTGTTTCATATCTTTAGCAATCTGGGTGTTATCTAATGTATCAATACAAATATCTAGTGACTCAATCAAGGGAACCCCTGCTGTAAGCATTGTCGCTAGTGTTCTAAAAAAGCCTGCAAGCGCCCCTTTTATTATAATTCCTCCAAATAAGGGAGTTTTCATCGTCACTCTATCCCACTTAATTTTTCCTTGTTTGGTCTTAATGGCGTTGGCAAAAATAATAAGTCCCACCCCCAAAATAACAAACATTAATAAAGTATACTCTTGGAAAAAATTAGAGGTATCAATCACAAACTGAGTTACTGCAGGAATTTCTTGTCCACTTTCTTTTAGCATTCCCACAAACTGAGGAACGACAAAATACATAAGCCCCCAAGTGACCCCCACACCTATAACAACAACAATGGAGGGATAGGTTAGGGCCCCTTTAACTTTCTTCTTAATAGCTTCTTGCTTTTCCATAAACTCACAAAGCTTATTAAGGATAGTATCTAAAATACCCGCCGACTCACCTGCTTTAACCAGGGCAGTATAGAGTTTATTAAATCCTTTCTCATTTGATAGTGCTTCATTAAGAGATTTACCTGCTCCAATTGATTCCACAACTCCCTTAATAGCAACCTTTAAAGAGGGATTTCTTTCTTGTTTCATTAGTATTTCAAGACTTTCTAGTATCGGAACACCAGCATCAATTAAAATAGCAAGTTTTTTAGTAAACCCCGCCAGTTCATCAGTACCAAAAGGTTTTGCAAGTCCAAGATCAACCATAACCTGGCCAAGATCTACATCTAAGACACTAGGAGCAGTAACATTTTTAGCGCGAATACCCTTTCTACGTAGTGTTCTTTTGACTTGCTTAATATCACGGCCTTCTATCTCACCTTCAACCTTACGGCCGTCTGCATTTACGCCAATGTATTTAAAAACTTTTCCCATGATACTTTATTCCCTCGTCTATTCTTTCAAGCCTAGCATTTTGGCCATCTCTTCCGGGTTATTCGAGTATGACATTGCTACCTCTGCTGTGATCAATCCTGCATCTAAGCTCTTCTTAATGGATTGATTCATCGTCACCATACTTGTTTCTTCTTGATTTATTTGCATTTGCGAATATATCTGGTGCAATTTGTCTTCTCTTATCAAATTTCTAATCGCTGGAGTTATTCGTAATATTTCCTGACATAAAACTCGCCCTCCAGACTTTTTTGGCAGAAGTTGTTGCGCAACTACCCCTTGCAATACAAAAGAAAGCAAAGTTCTAATGGGGTCTTGTTGATCTGAAGGAAAGACATTAATTATTCTCGATATTGTTTGAATCGTAGAGTTAGTATGGAGCGTACCAAAAACCAAGTGACCCGTTTCTGCGATCTCAAGCGCCGCCTCAATTGTTTCAATATCCCTTAACTCCCCAACTAATACAATATCAGGATCTTGTCTTAGTAATGATCTCAATCCATTTGAAAAGGTAAGGGTATCCACACCAATCTCTCTTTGATTAATAATACTGTTTTTATGTGAGTGCATAAATTCTATTGGGTCTTCTAGAGTTATAATATGACCATTTTCAACTTTATTTAGCCTATCTATTATTGAAGCTAAGGTGGTTGATTTCCCTGATCCTGTAGGCCCTGTAACCAATAGCAGTCCATTAGATACATCTGTCATATCTAATAAAACCCTTGGTAAACCTAGAGAATCAAATTCTGGTACCTGACTCGGAATTTGTCTAAATACAGCTGCAACTGCTCCTTTAGAGTAAAAACAATTGGCCCTAAATCTTGCTAGACCTTTAACGCCAAATGAGAAATCTAGCTCTAAGTTTTTCTCTAATTCACTTCTTTGTGCCTCTGTTAGTATTTGGTAAACAAGTCTTTTAGTATCATCTGCAGTTAAATGGGGGATTTTTACTCTAACAATCTCCCCAGAAATTCTCATCCCTGGTGCTGTCCCCACTGAAATATGCAAATCTGATGCACCATTATCAACCATTACTTTAAACAATTGTTGAATTTGAATATTACTTGCAACCTCAGATTTTGTTCGTGTTGCACCTGTTGCCATAGTTTTTGTGTTGTTACTATCGTCTGTCATATCAAATCCTTAATCACTATCAGAAGAGGAGTTTGCCATCGCCTCTTCTAGTGTTGTTAATCCTTGTGCCACCCTAGTTAATGCACTCATTCTCAAGCTTTTCATTCCTTCCTTAATCGACTGAGCTTTTATTTCATCAGATGATCCACCTTTAATAATTAGATCCTTAATCTTAGGAGTTAAAGCAAGTACTTCATATATTGCAATTCTTCCCTTGTATCCTGTGCCTCCACAAACTTCGCAGCCAGCACCTCTATAAACTTTTATTTTACTTGCAGAGTCTGGAGAAAAGCCACAAGCAACTAATTGCTGTATCTCTACATTTTGATGTTGCCTACAATTGATACAAATTTTTCTACATAATCTTTGGGCCACAACACAATTTAGAGCCGCTATCAACAAAAATGGCTCAATTCCCATATTCAATAATCTTGTAACTGTACTTGCGGAGTCATTAGTATGTAGAGTGGATAGTACCATATGTCCAGTTAGTGCCGCTTCAACAGCAATCTCACCAACCTCCAAATCTCTAATCTCCCCCACCATGATAATATCTGGATCTTGTCTTAAGAAGGCTTTAAGTGAAGCAGCAAATGTGAGACCTACTTCCTTTCTAACATTAACTTGGTTAATTCCTTCAAGGTTAAATTCCACCGGATCTTCAGCTGTAGAAATATTTGAACCCTCTTTATTCAGCTCTGATAGTGCTGAGTACAAGGTCGTTGTCTTACCAGAACCC
>JBFKKF010000099.1:0-6407 GCA_041631355.1 Bacteriovoracaceae bacterium
AACCATTAGCAATAAGTTTTGAATTAGATTTAGATTCAATAGAAAAGCTCTCAGAAAAACCATCCCCTTTCATTTGAACTTTACTAACACCTTCCAGAGATTTTCCATCAATGATTAATCGATTATTTACAATAGAAACCTTAGTCACCACTGCAGCAGCTGACTTTTCTTTTAAGCCTTTAAACTCAAGCTCAGGTTTATCTCGCACACACGAGAGTTGAAAAACCAAGGTCAGTAGAATCAACCAATTTATGCGCATAAAAACTCCGGCATCTTTACCATCTGAAGGTCTTAACCATTATACTATCGGTTGGAAATTAGATATACTTTAACGAAATATCAGAACCTTAGGAGTTGGCAAATTAGTAATTTGCCAAAAAACTGCCCACAATTTCTGCTTTTTGACTAGAGTTTTTGACTAGAGTTTGGCTAGAGTTAACTTTAACTCAGAGCAAGCTTATCATTCTATTTTATGAACTCCACTCCCAGACAACTGAGGATTACTAGATGGGTTTGGTAACTCTTGGTGTATATAAATAACCTTATTTTTATACTTTTTGAATTCTCTCTCTGATAACTTATACTCAAAATTTAAGTTTTTATTCACTCCACAGGCTCTCTTTACACCCTGCCCACTCTCTTCATTTGCTTTAATTGTTTTAAATAGTCTCCCTTTCTTACTGCCCATGGGTCCACCGAGATAGATTGCTACATTCGAATTCATGTTTACTCCTTCTACGCAGGCCCACCCCTGAAGAGTTTTTTCAGATGAATTGTAATTGAAAAATCCTTTTGCCCTCTTTGTATTTGAATTATCTATAATATCTGAGATAATTTCTAATTGTGAGGTACCTCGAATATGCAAAGTACTGGGGTATAAATGTGGTATATCAAATTTCTCAAAATGAGACCAATTCCAAAATGGGTAAACATCGACTTCTGTATCATTTAATGCATTTAAAATCTCATTTTCATAATGCTCAAATACTCTTTTCCTGTGCCCTTCCCTAGTACTCGCCGGAGACCAAAAGATAAAACCTAGTCTTGAATCGACATTGTTCAAATATTTCCTCAATTTTTTGGCATCAGTATAGAACTTATTTACACTGTACTCAGATCGGCCTCTGGCAACGTCAATATAGACATTATCAAAACTAACTTTGAGTCCATCTAAATACTGCAACCAATTTAGAATATCTCTCATACCATCAACACATTCTGGTGGAGACATCTTAGTCTTATCTTGTAGACATTTCGGGTTTGATGTATCAAAGGAAGAAAATCCTTCAAATCGTCCTGGATACCACTGAGCTGTATTGAACTTCACAGAAGGATAACGTATTTTCAAATAATGATACATCTCTGAAAATGCGTCGGCCTTAATCTTCCAGTCAATCTGGTTGTTTGAATTATTAATATATGTATTTTCACAACCTTCTTTTAAGGGCTCATCAAAAGTGACAAAATCGGGAGTGTGGCCAGAAATCATTCTAATTCTATCTATATGTTGCGATATCACATTAGCAGCAAATGCAGGACTACACTTCCAAGGTCCGGCAGTCTTTATTGAACCTACCTCAATAGATACTGCCTTCCCTAGTGATTTCAAGTTTTGAATAACACCTAAATTAGCGATATCGCAAAAAGTTATTCCTTTTTGAAATGTCCCATTACCGTTATATGGAATCTCCCTGTACCCAGTATTAAGATTGGCGCCATGAAAACCAAAAGTATTTATATCTTTTAAATCTTGACGAAGACTTTCCAAGTCTTGATCAAAAAGTTTATAATAATCTTTTGAGCCCAAGTTAGGTTGCATAAGAACTTCTCTTCCACTTAGGACATAATCTGACTTCAAAAATGTTTTGTGATAATCTGTTAACCTTAGTTCAACTCCCATCCTTTCTGGACATACTTTTTCTAACTCACTCCAAGTTTCATTGATGTATGCTTTATCTATTTTCCTAAGCAATGAGTTTGCCCTTGGATCTTTGTAGAGATATTGAGATTGTTTGGCATACTCAAGAGCTTTTTGAGAGTTTGTACTGTCAAAGATATCATCTGCACTTAAATGCATTGAAATAAACAATACTAGTATGAAACTGACTATCTTCATGGGGTATCCTTTATGTTTTTTATTCAGGTATCTCATTTCGAAATAAAAGAAGCTAAAACTGAATCCATCAGTTTTATAGTGAAAAATTTTCCTATTACTTAATTAGCAAAGAATACATTTACTAAGAGATATTACATATTATCTCTACTGTACGCTAGGTTACTTGGTACCCTTAGGGGAAAGCTCATGGTTTTTACTAATATTATCGAGCCTCGTGTCACTATTAAAGGTAGACTCAGGGTACTCGTACCCATAGGGGTCCGTAAATACCTTTTCCTTCAAAGTCTTACTATAATAAGAGCCTCCCTTTATATACACAATTCTATCATCATAGCTCCAAAGAAAGGTTTTACTAGGAAAGCATAACGATAAACTCCCTGGTAATAATAAATCTTGAAACCACTCATAGCGAAGCTCAGGAGAGGGATAAATAGATATAATTTCATTATTTTTAAATTCTCGTGCAGGTAATCTCGCTTTAAAGTATTCGCAACTTTGTGCAAAGCTTTTTTGGTGGCTACGAAATATATTCGTATTACTGAGTCTTATAAAAATACTAGTTCCGAGTAGAACCAACACAACACTTGTAATGGGTAATAAGGCTTTATTTTTTGAAAATCTTACCAACCATGCAAAAAAGTAACTTAATAGAATCGATTGAAATATAACGGCCCAGGCGACTCGTGAACTTATATAATGGTTTGAGATGGCAGAGAACGGAGCAAGAATAAAATATATTGAAATAATTGGGAATGTAAGAGGGTGAGCTTTCTTTTTGATCAAAGAATAAGTAATAATTATTAGTGCTGGTAAGTACCCTAGAAGCCAAACTAAACCTTCTTTTGGAATAAGAAATTTGTTGTAGTAGACATGGACTGTGAACAACGCTTTTAAAAAATAAGCTAATACCTTGGGAAGGTCGAAAAAGTTAACCTCCATCATACCTGTCTCAGGAATAGAGAAAACAAAAACTCTAATAACTAAATAGATCAACGAGGGTATAATTACAATCCAGCTTCTATTTGTTAGTTTGTTAAAAACAAAAGCGTATAAAAGTAATACATAAGCAAAAGTTAAACTTCCTTCATGAAACATGATCGAAAAGGTGCAAAGTATTAGTTGAACTAAGCTCTCCTTTTTATCAAGCTTATCTAAGTAAGAGAGACGATACAAACTATACACTAGTATAAATAATGGAACTAAGTACTTTGCCTGGTGGCTCATCTCATCCACCAAGTTTACAATACCAGGATGATAAATAAAAAAACAAACACCGATAAAAGCAACCAATGACTCTTTAAATGTATTACGGAGAAACTTGTATAATAATAGGCTTATCCCAGTATAGATTCCAATCGTAAAGGCGTGGAATACATAAATATTTAACCCAAATAACTCCCTAATAATAAAAGGGTAAACAAATATTGAGAAGGGGCGATATTGAACTCCAGCATGGATAGGGTTAGTAAATATATAGAACCAATATTTTAAGCTATAAGCATCAAGACTTTTATTAGCTGAGATCATTTTAAGCCCATCACCAAAGATATGATTTGGTAAAATTACCAACATAGAGGAGGCCGCCAATAACACAATTAACGCTTGTAATACAAACTCTTGTTTACCATATTTCATACTAAATCCTATTCTTTATAATTTTTGAGTAAATCCAAATCAAAGCTAGCCCAATCACTCCCCCTGTAACACTCCATATAGCATCGGTTAGAGCTGCTATTCTAGTTGGGATAAAGTATTGTATAAGCTCTGATAGCAAAGCGACCATTGAAACATAAACAAATGAAAGCAAGTAACGTTTCCTCCTGCTTAGCTCTGTAGTCTTATAGAGAGCGATATAAGCAAATATTCCCAAAGGAGCAAACTGAACGATATGCCTAAACTTAAAATCAGTTTTTTGAGGGATATGCTTTACCCAGCCAACAACTTCTCTTGTTTCTCCCCAAGTTAGAGTTGAAAGATATATAATTAATAGCGATATCAACAAAACGGGAATCCAAAATAGAAAGCATTTTGCCTTTAATTTAAACATACTTAAATAGTAGCGAGACTAATTATATTTGGAAACAATAATTACGGACTACAGCTATCATACATACCACCACCGCCTTGGATCTCACCATCAAAGCATTTATACTCAGCTCCCCCAGTATTTGGAGAAGTTGAATCTGATGCCCAGCCAGACTGATTGTGAGTTTTTGCCGGAACTGAAGCCGAACAATAGCTTCCATTATATGTGGTTGTCATGTTCCATTGATCCCAGTAAACGGTAGTTGCACTACAGTCTGAACAAGGTATTGCCGCTGTACAGGTTTGCCAATTTCCGCTGACTAAACTTAAACAGGTCCTCGAAGCAGCAGGTTGTGCTCCAGCATCACATAAACCATTACTCACAACACTTCCACTAGAGTCGAGACATTGTACAGTTCTAGTCTGACTTCCTGAGTTTCGGGTAGTGGCCCTTGCTTGAAAGCCATTTACACACTGGGGACTGGAGCACGTACTCCAAGCTCCATAAGTACTTGCCGAGACTGAGCATGCACTCCACGCATCAGCAATATTCCAATGATTATAAGTGATAGTCAAAGGAGTTTCATCCTCAGCACAACCATTTATTTGATGTAGGTATCCACGGCTCGTATCTCCGTCAATAGAAGTAAAACTTCCACCAAACCAGATGAGATTTTCATTAACCTTCGATACAGAATTTACCGCGGTATTTGCTGAATAAGTAAAGTCACTGTCTTCAACACCAGAACTGGAGCTAATTCGTGCTAGACGATTATGAGCCTGCCCATTTACTGTCGTAAAATTTCCACCAACAAAAACAGTTCTTCCCACAACGGACAGCCCCATCACAGAATTATTTAAAGCAGGGTTCCAAGTACTAATAGCTCCTCCAGGATAAGTTACTTTGGCAATATAGTTTCTAATTTGGCCCCCCATCATCGTAAAGTTTCCGCCTAAAAAAACAGAGGATTTATCTACTTCTAATGCATATACAATATTATTGCTATTTGGATTCCAAGACTGAACCGTTGCGGAAGCCTGATCTAGCGAAGCCACTCTATTTCTCGTTTGGCCACCAATCGTGGTGAAGGCTCCACCGACTAATAAATCTGTACCACTTGTTGTCAGGGTATGTACTGTAGAACTCGCATCAGCTTGCCAAGCTAATAAATTTCCGGTGGCCGGATCTATGGCCGCAAGATTGGCCCTGGCGGTAGCATCAACTTGTGAGAATGCCCCTCCAATAAATAATTTTCCGCCTGCCACTAGCATATCGTTAATCGAGCTTCCAGTTATCTGCGGATTCCAAGTTGAAATAACATTATTACTATTTTGCGTTCGATCAAATGCAGCTAAATATGCTTGTCCATGATCGGTAGCAATATTTAAGCTATCATCACTTACAATTAGGTTTCCATTTACAGCAAATGCATAAGCAAATGCACCGCTAGTATTCGGATCCCAATTCCACCCCGTACCAGCTGTATTATCCGCAGTTGTACTATGCTTAACTCCAGCAGAATAAACATCAGTACCTATAATGGCAAACTTCCGCCCCTCTGTAGATGGTTCAGCAACCCCGTACCAAGCAACAGCAGCAGGATCTCCTGTAAGCTCAACTGCACTTATTCTATCCGACCAAGGAGTAAAATAACTTCCAGTTGCATACAGTCTTCCACCATTTAGTTCAATATCATTAACCCTGTGGGATTTGATTGAAAAAGGATGGCTATCGTAAGGTGAAGTCCAACTAGTCCTTAAGCTAGTTGACTTATTGACCTCAATAATTGGAGTAGAGAGATTCTCTCCAGCAACATAATCCATGCTCCCGGCGATATAAACAGTAGATGCAGATATTTCAAGGTCTCTTACCATTCCATCACTATAGCTAACAGTTCTTATATCGATTAATTCAGGGTTAAACGCTTGAAGTGCAAGTGTACTCTTGTTAATAGCAGCTATATGAAAACGTGGTTGTGAAAGCACTTGTTGAAACGTCCCACCAAAATAGAGAATACTACCGTCCAGTGCGAGCGAGCGCACGTGAGTATAACTATTTACGCCAACAGCTTTATATGTGGCCGGATCTTGAGACGTACCGGAACCATTCAATATCGTGATATTCATATTAAAACCGGTATCAACTGCACCAGTTGAAGCGTTCACCCGAGCAAGCTTTTGTATTCCAACATCATTTATCGCATCAAATTTCCCCGCTACATATAAATTTGTACCATCTAATAGTAGATCATATACATCATCCGAG
>JBFKKF010000100.1:0-6396 GCA_041631355.1 Bacteriovoracaceae bacterium
CTAAGTATTGTTGATTCAACTCACGAGCAATTTCTTTTTGTACTTCGTAAATTTTTAAGAACCTTTCTTCAATCACTTCCTGTGGAACCTTATCTTTTAATCTAACTGCTGGTGTTCCTTCTTCATCAGAGTATTTAAAAACACCCAGATGATTAAATCTAACTTTTTTGATCCCCTCTAATAACTCCTCAAAATCCTCTTCCGTCTCCCCTGGAAAACCAACAATAACTGAGGTTCTAAGAACGACTCCTGGTATTTTTTCTCTGAGCATTTCAATTTTAGAGTGAATTAACTCATTAGTTGCTTTCCGATTCATTCTTCTTAGAACCTTGGAGGAGAAGTGTTGAATTGGCATATCAAGGTATTGGCAAATTTTATCCGACTTGGCCATTAAGTCCATCACATCTTCAGTAAGATCGTCTGGGTAAAAGTAAAAAACTCTAATCCAGTCAGCACCACTATTATCTTCCAAAGACTTAAGCATATTATAAATCACAGGGTTTTTATTATCCACACGTTCAAAGCCTTCGAAGTCCGAACCATAATCAGAAAAATCTTGTGAAATCAGATTTAACTCTTTCACTCCTGATTCAACTAGATGTTTAGATTCCTCAACTAATGAGTCAATTGATCTGGAACGTAATCGTCCTCTTAAGGTTGGTATAATACAAAATGTACAGTTACGATTACACCCCTCACTAATTTTTAACCAGGCCATATACCCTGGAGAAGTGTTCATGCGAGGATCAAACTCTGTATGGATATATTTAGGAATTTCTACAAAGGATTTTTTCTCAAGTTTGCCTTCGTCAAAGGCCTTAAGTAGTGGAACAATTTTATGATACTCTCCTGTACCAATAAACATATCGACTTCTGGCATCTCTTTTTCAAGCTCGTTATGATATCGTTGGGCCATGCATCCACTCATAACCAACGCCCGACATTTTCCTATATCTGGATCCTTATAATCTGCTAAATCAAGAACTGTTTCAATAGACTCTTGCTTGGCCGCTTCCACAAAAGAGCAGGTATTTACAATAATAACCGATGCATCTTCAGGTTCTTGTGAAATACTGAACCCATCAAGTCCCAAATGCCCTAACATAACTTGAGAATCCACTAAGTTTTTTGAGCAACCCAGAGATGCAAAATAGAGGGTTTTATCGGACGAGTTCATATCAAGATTCATCTATACTCCAAAGAAATAACTAATTAACGCACCTGGAAATACCATCGAAGGCACTTAGATAGCTAAATTTTCGGAGTTTTTGGTAGTATTTACAGACCTATAGCCATGCTTCCACGCTATATCCACCAATACTATGAAAGATAATCTTGATATTAACCCAACCTATCCCTGGAGCCTGAGGATGATAGATAACTTCACTGCTTGATTTTCCATTGTCGGTCATGATTAGAAATTTATGAGCATTCGTATATCGTCCATACGAAGTCCGTTCAAGATATTGTAACTTGGCCTTTCTTACTTTTTTTGTTCGAGTTTTTTCAAGGTCTATATAACCTAACTCGGAACTGAATTCAAAAGGTAACTCAGTAGTTTTAACCCCGTTTAATTTATCAGCGGGAATGGGAACCAAGGCCCTTTTTTTGATTGCATACTTTAATGTTACTAGAAATTTTTCACTACTAATTACAGATGAAATACTAAGTTTTCCACCCTTATGGAGTTTTCCTTTATTCACTTTGTAGTGAGTTTCGGCCAATGCATGGGAGGATATAATGGTCATCAAAAATAAGCTTAATACAAGTTTTCTCATGAAACAATAATAATTCAGATTGAGATAATATGATAATAATTGCGGCTTAAATGAAGAATTTACAATAAATTGTCAGTTCTTTATATAAGTCAATTTTCGCGATAAAAGCACCCAATTGAATCGTGGTTTCTAATAGAAGCATTAAGAACCATAAAACCCGTCTCAACAGCATTTCTTAGCCCAATCAATTCATCATGTAATTTAGCATGCTTATAAAATTTATGAATTTCTTCATTAAGTTCTCTAAACATCGCACTGGCCCTGGCCAACCTATTTTTGGATCGCTTTAGTCCTAAATAATTCCACATCGTTTGCTTAATTGTTTGAATATCCTGAGTTATTAAGGCCAAGTCCACATCCTGGCTTCCCAAAGTCCAATCCTTAATCTGATCAACTGGATATATTTCGCAGTTATCAACTTTTTCCAGTATGTCTTCCGCTGCGAGGTACCCAAATGTAAGTCCTTCCAGTAACGAGGTTGAGGCCAACCGATTGGCTCCATGAAGACCAGTACTTGCGACTTCACCCACGGCATAGAGTCCATCTAAACTAGTCTGCCCCTTTAAATCTGTCTTCACTCCACCGCAAGTATAATGGGCAGCTGGAACAACTGGAATAGGACTTTTCGTGATATCCACCTCATGTTCCAAACAATAATTATAAATGGTTGGAAAACGCGATTTTATCCACTCCGGATCTTTATCTTTGATACTTAGGTAAACGTAATCATCTTGTAATTCAATCATCTCACTAAGTATCGCCCTAGATACCACATCCCTTGGAGCTAGTTCTCTATCAAGGTGATATTTTTCCATGAAGCGCTCACCTTTAGAGTTAAATAAAATTCCTCCCTCACCTCTTAATGCTTCAGAAATCAAGAATCTTCTATGGTAAGCTCCTGAATAAAAAGTTGTTGGGTGAAATTGAACAAACTCCATATTAGATAGTATTGCACCGGCTCTTTTCGCCATAGCATGACCATCTCCTCTCGCACCTGAGGTATTAGAGTTATGTAAATAAAGAGCCCCAATTCCTCCTGTTGCTAAGACTGTTTTCTTCGCTAAGATTTTTTTTACGACTTCATTAACTTGATCGTAAACATAAGCTCCCAGGACTTTATGTTTCTCATACCTTTGAAGTATTGAGACCCCATGGTGAGCTGGGGTAATCAAATCAATTGCAGTATGGGATTCTACAATTGTTACATTGGAAAAATTTTTTATATAATTTAAAAGACTCGTCTGAATAGAGCTTCCTGTCCTATCGTCTTTATAAATAATTCTCGCACTCGAATGAGCTGCTTCCTTTGTTCGTGCTAATTCAGTTTCATTGCGTGTAAAGTCTGTTTTTACTTTATTTAAAAGTATCTCTTCAATAACTTTTGAGGAACACTCAATTAATTTGTCTATCGCCTCATGATTCGAGGTGTTTGAGCTGGCCTTTAGTATGTCAGCTTTAAGTTTATTAGCACTGTCCCAGTCACTGGTAGAATAGATTATTCCTCCCTGGGCCCAATTTGTATTACTCACTTGGGGGTCTCTCTCCCTTGTGACTAAAATGATATTTAATCCACTCTCCGCAAGCTTAATACCAGTTGTTAGTCCAGCAACACCTGTTCCGATAATTAAGACGTCACACTCAGTACTCATCAAACTCATATCTTTTCCATTTTTAAAGAAATATCGACCTGAGGAGCATTATATATAATAGACCCAGAACTAATTGCATCGACTCCTGGAATTAGATAATTTTTTAAGTTTTCAAGATTTATTCCACCTGATACTTCGTAGGTGACATTTTCAAATTTAAGTCCCACAGCTTCTTTAATTTCAGCTGGGGAAAAATTATCCAAAAGAAAATGCTTTACTCCACAGTCATAACCTTCTTGAAGCTCTTCTAAGCTATGTATTTCTAAAACCAAAGGAGTATAAAAAGAGTTTAATTGCTTGAAATATTCAACAGCTTCAGTGACTCCTCCGAAAAATGATTTATGATTGTCTTTAATCATAAATATATCTGTTTGGGTCATTCTGTGATTATGTCCCCCTCCAATCCGTACAGCATATTTTTCAAAACTTCTCAAGCCAGGAGTGGTCTTTCTTGTATCCAAAATTTTAATATCACCCGCCATATGTACATGCTTATTAGTATAACTTGCAATGCTAGACATTCTTTGCAATAAGTTCAGCGCGACTCTCTCTCCAGATAAAGCAGTACTAAAGGGAAGCTTAAAGTCTATAGAAGTATGATCATCTCGACTTACTTTTTTACCTTCCCACTCACTAAAGCTTGAATAATTTAGATCCGTTCCTCCTAGACATTGAAAGACACGGAAAAACCAAGGTAGTCCTGCAATGATTAAGTCATCTTTAAACTTTAAGTGACATTTTACTTCTCTATTTGGAAGGGAGTTAAGGTACGTCAGATTATTAACCAAACAATCTTCAGCTAAAAACAGTTTTATTTGATCATCTATCAAGCTTTCCATAGTCACCCTTTGTTCTCTCTTTCCCTAAAAAGGGAAATAAATGTTCTTTGCTCTGCAATATGTAATCATAATATCAGGCGCTTATCAAATACAGTTTAACTAAATTTATGCTTATAACGCAGCATGAAGTATCTTTTATTGCTTATATTATCGTCTCACCTCTTAACCAATATTCAAGGTAGTTTTCGCCCCTATAAACAAGAAAAAAAATATCTTTCATTTAGAATTGCTAAGAAAAACTATCAGACACAAAATTGGTATCTTTTTCGCTCAATTTTAACTGGAAATAAATCAGGTCTTGATAGAAGACTTATTAATACCTTTAAAAAATATGGAGTTATTCATATTTTAACTCCTTCGGGGCTTCACCTCTCTAGTATCTTAATCTTTATCAACGGAATTCTAAGCCTGCAGCTATTCTTACTCCCCCTCTTATTTTATTATCTAAACTCCTTTGAAAGTTATCACGCGATGGAACGAGTCATTATGTTTCAAATAGCAGGCCTATTTCAACACCATCTAGCTATATTAAAAAATATAGAAGTTCGCTTTCTGATAACAATCATCTCTAGTTTTTTTATAGGACAGTTCACACGTTCGCCTTTGAGTTTAATTTTTAGTTTTATCTTTTGGGGTACGATTATTATCTTCAGAGATCAAAAATTAAAATGTGTTATATTTTTACACTTCACTCTTTTGTTCATTAATTCGTTACTAGGTCAAACGGTCAATCCACTGTCACTTTTCCTAAACCCACTTCTTACCTTTGTGTTTACTTTAAGCTTTCCCTTATTATTCACAGGTCTAATTTTTTCGAAACTTGATTTTTTACATAAAATTATCAATGAGATTCTCAGTATTCAAATTAGTCTTATTGAGCTTATCGATCAATACAACTTCATTCCAAACTACTCTCCCAATTTATTTATTCTCTTGCTTGCGATTCTCAGCTTTCAATTAAGATGGTACAAAGGTGCAGTATTGATACTTTTACTTAATATAACTACTCTAAACACACCGTTAACTCGAATGGCGCCCACTAAGATCTATAATATTGGTCACCCCTCTGAACTTATGAAGGTCAAAAGGAATAAATATTACTTCGTTGACCAAAATTGCTTACATTATGAAACTTCATTTACTTGCAAGCTTAGCTCTAACCGCTTTGGTGGAGTTCAAATATAAAAAAGGCCCTCATTACAAGGGCCAATATTTAACTTCTATTTAATTACTATAAATTATTTTACTTTCATTTCTGAGATGAGCTTATCAAAAGTTTTCTCTTCTCTGATAGCATATTTAAGATTTGATTTAACTGACTCATTAGAAGTGTAGTAATTGGCTAGCTGATCTCTTTCCATTCCTGACTGCTCTGCCATCTCATCAATTTTCTTTTCTAAGTCTTCATCAGTTGCTTCAATATTAAACTTTTTTGCTAGTTTATCTAAGATTAAACCTGATTGTACTTGAAACTTAGCTTTCTCAGTTACATCATCATCCCACTTTTCAAAGTAAGTATTTACCATAGCATCATCAAAACCTTGCGATTTTAAGTTTGCTCCTAGTTCTTCTCGAACTGAGTTCTTTTGTTGTTGAACTAAAGTACTTGGAATATCAAATGTATTTTCAGCAACAAGTTTTTTCAAGATTTCTTCCTGAAGCTTCATTTTTGCTTCTCTTTTCTTTTGTAAAGTAAGTCTTTCTAAGTTCTTCTTGTCGAAGTCCTCAGCTGACTCAAAACCAAACTCTTTAGCTAACTCATCAGTTAACTCTGGAAGCTTTCTTTCTTTGATTTCTAATAACTCCACGTCAAATTTAACTAATGCATCCCTTAGTTCTGCTTCATGATAGTCTCCAGGAAAAGTTAACTCTAATGTTTTCTTTTCACCTTTTTTCATTCCAAGCATGCCTTCTTCGAAGCCTGGAATAAATTGACCTGAACCTATCTCAAGTAGAAACTCTTCTGCTTTCATATTATCCGGACGAGTTCCATCTGGTTTTTCACCTTCAAAATTAAAAACAGCAAACAAACCATTTTCTAATGCTTTCTTGTCATTTTCAACCTCAACCATCTCAGCTTTAGGTCCTAAATATCTCATTTTAAGATCTTCTAGATCTTTATCAGTAACC
>JBFKKF010000101.1:0-6370 GCA_041631355.1 Bacteriovoracaceae bacterium
AATAAGTATAGCTGGTTGTATTTAGATCGAGCTTTTGGACGAACACAATTCTTTAGAAATGTATTTGAGATTCGTGGTTGGACCGACTCTAAGATTAAAGAATTAATCATGAAGCGTCATTCCAAGACTGGTTACAAGCTCTCTTTTGATTTATTGATTAATGCTACCAAGTCTCAAGATGAAATCGATCGTTATTCTAGTATCGAGTCGAAGTTTTTTAAACTTCTTTGGGAGATGTCTTATGGTAATCCTAGATCAGCGCTATTTCTTTGGCTTAGTGCACTTTCAAAGAAAAATCGAACCTATTTTAATGTTAATATCCCTAAGGAAACCTCTTTTGAAAGATTAGAGAAGCTAAGCGATGAATTGATGTTTGTTCTTGCAAACGTGCTTAAACATGAGAACTTAACCTCCAAAGATATCGCCAATGTAACTGATTTACCCGAGGGAATAGTTCGTAACGCAATTAGATTAGGCCTTGAGAAAAAGTATCTTTATAAAGATGATAATAGACGTTATATGATTGATATTTCAACTCAGTATGGTCTCATAAGACATTTAAGGGTAAAGAATTTTATTTATGGAAACTAGTAAAGATATTTCGATTTTAGTTATTGATTTTTTAAAGCTTGATAAGATATTTCTTTTTCTCTTTTTAAGCTCAGGTATTTATATAGCAGTTAGACTATTGGCCGTTTGGTCTGAAAAATTACAAGACCGCTTTAATGGTAGAAGATTAATTATCCTACAACTTACAACCGTAATCTCTTTTCTTGCTTATTTATTTGGTTATGCAGGAATTTTTTATTATGTATTCAAGCCGTCAAAAGAGCTTCTTGTTGGGGTTGGTGGTTCTGCTGCAGTGGCCATTGGTTTTGCACTTAAAGACCTGGTTGGTTCTATGGTTGCAGGTTTTATTTTGTTATTTGATCGCCCTTTTCAAGTTGGAGATCGAGTGTCATTTGGAGGAGAGTACGGAGAGATTAAAAGCATTGGTCTTCGATCAGTCCGGCTTACTACTTTAGATGATAATTTAGTGACTATACCAAATTCAAAGTTTTTAACTGATGTGGTGGCAAGTGGAAATAGTGGTGCTCTTGATATGATGGTTGTGGTTCCTTTTTATGTATCAGTCTATGAGGACCTTAGTGTTATCAAGAAATTACTCTATGAGGTGGTGATCACATCAAGGTTTTCCTACTTAGAAAAAGGGGTAAGTATTAGCTTTGAAGAAAAAGCAATAGCAGATAATATTGTTGTCGAGGTTAAAGTTAAAGTCTATGTTTTGGATGTTAAATATGAAAAGAATCTTCTAAGTGATATCACAATCCGAGGCGGTAAAATTCTCAATCAAAACAATATAAAAAGACCTGTTACCCAGTAGAGGACAGAAATGTCTAACAAAACTGTATTTATCTTATTATTTTTTTAACTTTCTAATGTTACAATAGCTTATGAAAATTACTATCGCTGGTGCATCGGGCTTTATCGGGAAAAACCTTATAAAGCAGATCGATTCAAGTCATTCGCTAAATTGTCTTAGTCGACAAAATAAACAAGGACATAATAATGTTTCTTGGACACAATCAGATTTGTTCTCCTATCAAAGTATTTCTAATGCACTTCGTGACACAGATATAGCGATCTATCTGGTTCACTCAATGCTTCCTACATCCCGATTATTTCAGGGAAATTTCCAAGATACTGATCTTTTTATAGCCGACAACTTTGCTAGAGCATGTGTTCAAAATAATGTGAAACAAATTATTTATCTAGGGGGACTAGTCCCGGAAAAATCGACTAGTAAACATTTAGAGAGTCGAAAAGAAGTTGAAGAAGTCTTCAGTGCAACGGGAATACCCACTACCATTTTAAGAGCGGGGATGGTGGTTGGTGATGGCGGATCCTCTTTTGAAATTCTAAAAAACTTGGTACTTAACTTACCCGCCATGGTGCTGCCTAAATGGACAAAAAGTGTTACTCAGGCCATCTACATTGATGATTTAGTTAGGGTGATCAAATTTTGCATTGGAAATACTCAAGCTTATAATACAACAATTCCAGTGGTTAATGGTGAGAAAATTACTTATCAGAAACTCATAAGAGATTGTGCACAATATTTTTCAGGAAATAAATTATTAATCCCTGTTCCCATAAACTACACCTCTTTTTCTAAACTCTGGGTAAGAATCTTTGGTGAAACGGATTATGAGTTAGTTTCTCCCTTAATAGATAGTTTGTTATGTGATCTTCCAACTCCCGACGTACCTGCCCTTATTGATGCTCAAGTTAAATTTCGCTCCTTTGAGCAAATGCTAACTCAGATTCCCAAAGAAAAACGTATTGCCCATAAAAAAAGAAAGGTAGCTAGTTCTAATACTGTAAGATCCATACAACGTCTATCAAACTCGAGAAACCTTAGTGTTATGGATATTAGTAAAGAATATGTTCATTGGTTGCCTCTTCATATGAAAAACTTTGTAAAGGCCACTTGGAAGGGGCATAATCTTTGTTTCTATATAGCAGGCCTTTCTAAGCCACTTCTTCAACTTCATATGCAGGAGACTATTGAGGAGCTCAATCGGGTAAAGTTTCATATTGTGGGAGGACTTTTGACCAAGACTCAGGACACGGGGTGGTTGGAGTTTAGAAAAGTTGCCGGTGGCAAGTATACTTTAGTTTCTATTAATAACTTTATTCCCTCGCTGCCATGGTATATTTATAAATATACCCAAGCATATATGCACTTATTAGTTATGTTGAGTTTTAGTAAGCATCTTGGGCAATTGAATCATACAGCGAATAGCTAAAGGAAGATTTATGTTTATTGCAATGAACACTTTTACCGTAAATAATGAGCGCCATCAGGAATTTGAGGAGGTTTGGACTTCTCGGGATAGACACCTCAAGGAAATGCAAGGCTTTCTTTCTTTCAAAATGTTAAAAAGTGAGGAAAGTGAAGGCAAAAGAGAGTATATCTCACACTCTACTTGGGAATCAGCAGATCATTTTTGGGCGTGGACCAAAAGTGAACAGTTTAAGCTTGCCCATAAAAATAGAACTCCAGAAGGAATTATTATGGGGCATCCTAAGTTTAGATCCTATGAGGTTATCCTAGAGGAGTCATAGTTCTATCTAAATACTCTCAATTTATTGGCACTAGATTTTGTGCTAAGTTACTAATTTTCAGTTAAAACTATGTTCTAATGTATTTTAAACCTATAATTAAAAGATGAAATTGGTAGGGAGTTCTATTTATCTTGTATTATGGATAGCTCTATTGGCCACTAGTTGTAAAGTTGAGGAAGTGGAAGATAGAGGCCATCCTATTCTTAAAGACGATACAAGTGCAATTCAGTTGAGTTATGTCTCTGGGCCAAGAGATCCTGTCAAAAATAGCGGTTGGGGGATGATATTTGGTCTGGATGATTTCGATGATGAGCAATTTGAGTTAATAGAAAACATGCGTTCAACATCTTCTTGTGAGCATGATCCAGAGGCATCTTGGTATGTCCTAACTATCTATGATGAAGTTGGTGACATTAAGAATTACTATTCCAATAATCGCTGTCATCATAAGCCCGGAAAGAGTTATATTTCTTACGATATACTTCTTAAACTTTCAAAGATGGTCCGTTAAACTCTAGTCTTCAATGTCAATTTTATGTCAATTAATATGATTTTAGTTATTTATCTAAAGTATTGCTTTTTAAATCCGTAAAGTAATATGCTATGATTTTAAAGATGAAAACGATTTTATACACATTTTTGGCATTAAGTTTGGTTACAACTCAGGCCTGGGCCTTAAGTTGTGGACTGAATTGTAGTGTTGAAGAAGGTTTTCAAACTCAATCCGCCCAAATGGCCAATCATGATTGTTGTCCAGAGACAGAGCAAAAACCAGAGAAAGACAGTGAATGTAAGGGAGATATGGGCCCTGCCTGTCTGCATGAAGTTACTTCTCTTGATTACTCTCTAGATATCAACGCTCATATTACTCAAAAGGTAGTTTTTGGCCTGGAATTGCCAATTATTTCCTTAATTAAGCAAGCAACATTTAATAATCGAGACCTACCTAAGGTTTTTGACCTTGAATATCTAAAATTTAAATCTTCCCTAGATCTTTACCTATTAAAAGATCAATTTCTTATTTAGAAATACCTTCAAAAACTAATTTTTAACGTTTAACCTTATAATATAAGGTGATTTATGAAAGGTATTTTAATTGTATTATGTTTATGTTTTTACTCTGAGGCTTTTGCTGAAAAGTTTGTCAAACTATTAGAGAAAATAGAGACTCACGACCTAGTTCAGTCTCAATTAAATAAAGTGAAATCCATCCAAGAAAATGCAAAAAAGCTTGGAAGTTGGGGGGATCCTAAATTATCCGTGGCGGCCATTAATTTTCCCCAAGATTCTCTGGCACAAGATGAATCTATGATGACTGGATTTCAATTTGGATTGGCACAGAAGATCTCACTATCAGGAAAGTATGGGAAATTGGAAGATGCTCAACTAGAAGTGGCCAAATCACAAAAGGCCATGACTTCACAGTTAAAAAGAGAATTTACTAAAACATTATGGATTCTAAGTATTGCTAAAGAGCGCTTAGTAAAAGAAGAAGTTATCCTAAAAGAAAACCTTGCTTGGATAAAGAGCAATCTAAAGATAACAAAAAGGCTTTACTCCACAGGGAAAGTTCCTCAGCAAGCAGTTCTAGATATTCAAATTCGAAAGAGTGATCTGCGAGCTCAACTAGAGCAAAACCATTATTCGCAAAAATCTTTAAGACATCAATTAAGCGTACTTTTGAGTGTAAGAGAAGTTACAGATGTGGATTTAAACTCCATTCCCTGGAAGTATCTAGATAAATGGGAGCTTGCCAAGGAGGACTATGACTATAGAAAAGTTGCCCTCCAGCACGGTTTAAGTGCAAGTGAGTTAAAAGTGTCGGCCCAAAATAGAGACTTCGTACCCGATATCACCTTGGGAATCTCTTATACTAAAAGAAATGATATTGATGGATTAGGAGATTTTGTTGGGGCGAGCATTGCTATTCCTCTTCCCACCAGTGATACCAAATATGCGGCCAAGAAATCAGCAGTGTTTAAGAAAATGGAGTCTGAAAAAAACTATCGCAACTATCTCAACACTAAGGAAAACACCTTGAAAATGATGGCATATGATATTAAAGACGTGGCCAACCAATTATCTATCTTACAAAGAGAAACATTAAAATTTGCCAAGAGTTCAAGAGATGTCACTGCGAAGTCCTACTCCCGAGGTGGAGCGGATTATTTAGAATTATTGCGATCAGAACTTCAATATCAAAAACAATTGATTAAAGAAGTAAACCTAATCGCTAATTTAAAAAATAAAAAAATAAACTATCTTTTCGTTAAAGGAGATCGTTTGTATCCCGGAGAATTAAAATGAAAATCATATTAATCATATTAGCAAGTTTTTCTTTGATCGGTTGTCTTAAAATGGACACCCAAGATAAAGGTAAAATGGAAAAACAATCAAATATTGAAACTTATTATACTTGTTCAATGCATCCTCAAGTTAAAGAGAAAAAACCGGGTAAATGTCCTATTTGTGGCATGGGCTTAACTAAGATTGAGGTAGAACATGATGAACATCCTGAGCATCAAATGTCAGCTGAGGTGAGTAAGGAAGAGTATTATTGTGAATCAGATCATACGGTAACGAGTGAAGCCCCGGGCGAGTGTCCTTTGGATGGAACCCCGATGTTAAAGAAAGTGCCCTCATCTGAAACTGTTGCGAGGGTGAAACTTAGAAAGTCTCAAATTAAACATTTTAGAGCAGATCTATTTGAAGTTACTACCATGAGGATGGAAAAGAAGATTAGACTTCTGGGAACTCTATTAAAGTCAGAAGAAAAAGAATCTAATATTCCTGCACGAGTCCCCGGAAGGGTAGAAGAAGTTTTTGTGCAATCCACAGGAGCATTTATCAAAAAAGGTGATCCGGTGGTTAAGCTTTATAGCCCAACGCTTTTAACTGGGGGAGATGAGTATCTGATTGCGAGGAAAAACTATTTTTCAAATCGTAAGAGTAAAGAATTTAAAGATCTTTATCTGCAAAGTATTCAGAGAATGAAACTGTGGGGAGTTTTAGAAGAGCAGCTAGAGACTTGGGCCAAAAATAAAAAGATTCCCCGGGAAATTACCATTTATTCACCTGTGACAGGAATCGTTGAGAAAAAAAATGCTATTACTGGAAAGTATTTTAAAGAAGGACAAAGTCTATTTGATTTAGTTGATTTAAGTTCCTTGTGGGTTGAGATGGATGTTTACGAACACGACACTGCCAATGTGAAATTGGGCCAAGAAGTAAAACTTGAATT
>JBFKKF010000102.1:0-6341 GCA_041631355.1 Bacteriovoracaceae bacterium
TTCCAATAAGTCTTTAAACTTCGAAAGAATATCTTTTTTGGCCTTGATCATATCCACGTCTTCATACTTATTTTTAAGCATGTTACGCCAATTAGTTTTATCACCAATTTCTTTGGCCATCTCTACTTCTATTAATCCACTAGTGAGTCTGTCTTTCACTTCACAAAGCTTGATTGCCTTCACTGCCCCTTGATCTATCCATCTCGTTGGCACCTGAGACTTTCTAGTAATTCCTACCTTTAAGTCACTAGTAAGGGAGAGATAGATAACATGGGGTTGCATGCAATGGGCTTCTCCCCACTCAGGATCTCTACAAGTACCTCTGGCAAAATGACAAAGTTCTGGCTGAAAAATACATTGATCGCACTCAGGTAACGTTACAAAGGACTCCCAACTAAATCCCTGTCCATAGGACTTCTTAATCTTTTTACCGGTATCTCGACAATAAATATTTCCCGTAAATTCAATACTAATTTCTTTCCCAACCAATGGGTTGAGGTGTATTCTTTCTTCCCCTACGGGAAGGTAATAATTAATAATGGGTTCGTATTTAGATTCTAATTTTAATAAAGTGCCAGTACTCATTAGAAGATTGTATCAGCTCGTAATCCATTTTCAACCCCTTTATAGATCACTGCTGCAGCATTGTGACTATGAAGCGATTCAATATGTTCAAGTTCTACTAACCAGTCTAGAATCATATCCTGAGAGTTTAACACCTTTGAAACTCTTTTGGTTGCATGCTCAACAAACATAGGGTGAGTTCCATTTAGAATTGCAAATGCCTGTTCATCAACTCTTTTAACTAAACTTTGAGTTTCTGTTGGAATGGCCATTTTAAGCAGTAAAATTAAGTCCTCTAAATAGAAATCATACTCAGGATCAAGTTGAACGGTACAGGTAAGCTTTGAGCGCTGGGAGTGTGGGACCCCAATCCCAGTCCCTTCCTGAGTGTTTCCTTCCGCGTATTCTCTTTCATATTGTTTTGCCATAGATAAAGAGCATGGACAGGTAGAAGAGTACTCATAAGTTAGGGTCATAAAATAAGAAAAACCTTCAGATTGGGTTTCAGTTGCCTTAAGTGAGACTGGATAGTATTGCCATCCCCAATTATCACTTTTTAAAGACTTTTGTTTTACGGGATAGTTAAACTTGATATTAATCGCAGCTGAGTCAATTAATTTATTATCCTGCTCATCAGCAAGTTCAATTCTATAACGAGTCAATACAGATTTAAAAAAATTAGCATCTAGTTTTTCAGATGAAGCTACCCCTTGAAGAATAGTACAAAGGCGTGACATACTGACACCATTCTTATTAGCATCTAGATTTACATACATAGATGCTTCACAGTCATGAGATCTGGTAACACCAAATTTACTAGTTAATTCAATTGGCAGACGGTATCTATTGATGCCTACCCGAGGAATTGCGATTAAATCCTCTGTAGGTAATTTTTGAAAATCGTTAAGTCCTTGAGCATCTTTAAGATCACAGGCCAAAATATCTTCTACAACTTTACTTTTTACTGCAGTGTGTTTGCTAAATGATTGGTCTATCATAAATTTCTCCGTAATATTAGGCTGATCAATATCATAAAACCTGCACCGCTGCAAAGCTAAATAGAATTGTGGGTAAATACTTTCAATGATTTAGCGACAAAATCTAGCTAAAATCTAGCTAAAACTATTAAGTTCTTGTCATTAATGGTGTTGCGGCGTATTAATGCAACTATGAATTTGATCAAAAGACCATTACTAGGGCTGATTAGGCTATATCAGTTATTGATTTCTCCTTTGTTGGGTCAAAATTGTCGCTTCACTCCCTCCTGTTCTCAATATGCCAAAGATGCCATTGAAAAGAAAAATATCCTCCAGGCCCTGGGCCTTATTAGTTGGCGAGTTTTAAGATGTCATCCTTTTTGTAAAGGAGGGCACGATCCAGTGGAGTGATTATAATAAATGAATAGGGTCAACATCGATCTTGTGTGAAATATTAGATATAGGTTTATAGTTGGCTTCAAAAGTGCCAATCACTCCGTGAAGCTGATTAAGATTATTAGACTTTAACATAATTGCCCAAGTATATTGGTTCGCTTTTTTCTCAATACTCAGTGGAGTTGGCCCTAGCAGTCTCACCTCGTTAAAATTAGATTGAACAATTCCAGATAAGTTTTGGGCCACGTCATTAATCGTTCCAATTAATCTATCCCTAAACCTTGATGAAAAATAGATCATCGCAATTTTTGAATATGGAGGACATTCACAAAGCTCTCTTAATTTTAGTTCCTCTTTATAAAAATCATCAAAACTATGCTGGGCTATAAACTCAAAAATATGGTGATCCTTATTCATAGTCTGAATAATAACCTTTGCGCCATCAGCGTATCTTCCGGCCCTTCCGGTAACCTGCTCCACTAGCTGGTATGTTTTTTCATGAGACCTGAAGTCTGCAAAATTTAACATGGAATCTATACCTAAAATGACCACCAGATTAACTCGTTTGAAGTTATGCCCTTTCGCAAGCATTTGAGTTCCCACGAATAAATCGATTTCTTTATTATGAAATCTATCGAGCTTATTGTTTAAGTCCTTGGTAGTTTTAATTTCATCCCGGTCAAACCTTTCCACTACGAACTCAGGAAAGATAGATTTTAATACCGACTCTACCTTCTCTGTTCCAAAACCTTTATTCAGTAAACTAATTCCTCCACACTCAGGACATTGCTCTGGAACCGGCATAACAAAGTCACAATGGGCACAGCTCAAACAATTTTTTGCTCTAAAAAAACGAAGGTTATTTTGACAACCACAATTATCATTTAAAAATTGATGTCCACAATTTCGACATTGAATAAAGCTTGAGTAACCAAGCTTATTAATAAAAACGAGTACCTGCTCTCCTGCCTCCAATCTATGCTTTATCTCCTCTAGGGTCTCATCAAGTAAAGGCCACGCAGGATCATTTTCAGTGAAGCGATCTTTAATATCAAGAAGCTCAAGTTTAGGAAACTTCCCACTGGCCGCACGTTCCCTAATTGGATAGTAGTGTCTATGGATGTTTTCTCCACTGAACTGATAGAAGTTTTCAACTGTAGGAGTTGCACTTCCAAGAATAACTGGACAATTGTTTATCTGAGCTTTTTTTATAGCGACGTCCCTTCCGTTATAGGGACAGCGATCAGTTTGCTTAAAGCTTTGATCATGTTCCTCATCTACAATAACTAATCCAAGCTTGGATATAGGCAAAAAGATTGAACTTCTAACCCCCATAACTAGAACTGGCTCAGATGACTCATGAAGTGCCTTCCAGATATTATATTTTTCAGAGGGGGTTACACCCGAATGATAGGTGTATACCTTACAGTTAAGATATGTAGCAAACATTTGAGTAAACTGAGGAGTTAGGTTTATTTCTGGTAATAAAAACTGAACTGATTTTCCTGAATCAATAATTTTCTTCATTAAGTCAAGATAGATGGCAGACTTGCCAGATCCGGTGACCCCATGAATATAATGTTGGGAAAACCCATTGGAACTAATATTTTGAACGCTTTCTACAATTTCTTTTTGATTGCTATTTAAATCAAAGGGAATATCTTTACCTTCTCCCACAATAAAATCAGGTTTTCTCGGTCTCTTTAAAATTTTAGGTAAACAATCGAAGACAAGTTTTCCTAGTGGATAATGATAATATTTTGCCATCCAAAGATAGAGTTCCCTTTCTTCTTTTTTAAGAGCGAAAGCATTTTCAATATTTGAGATAATACACTTTAATTTATTCTTTTGAACTTTCTCGATTTCTTCTTCACTAGATGGGCCCATAATAAGACCTTCTGAAGTTCGCCTTCCCAGCGGAACTTCTACCAAGTCTCCGGGTTGAAAATCCTGATCAGAGGAATAAGTGAGTGTACTGTTTAAACTTGGAAAGTTTACAGCAACTTGAAAATAATATGTCATTTCTCTGGCAATACTTTTGGTAGTTCAGCATATTGGTGAGTTAATAGCTCACCAAATGTGGTTTGAGCAACCACACCGTCCATGTTGGCAATATAAATGGGTAGCTTACTATCACAAAACTCAGACATTGTTTGTAAACAGACTCCACAAGGATAAAGAGCTGGCTCAGTATTAGAGCAAACGAGAACAAACTCAAGCTCAGGTTTTCCTACCTCAGTAACTGCTCGACCAATGGCCGTTCTTTCAGCGCAAAGGGAAATTCCATTTACAACATATTCTACATTGGCACCAGCATAGATTTCATCACTGTCTTTAACTTTTATCGCTGCTCCAACTTTTACTTTTGAATACTCGGCATAAGCATTTTTTCGTGCACTACTTGCCAATTCAAATGCTTTCTCTACAATAGGATCTACTTTCATAATTATTCCTTATCTATTATCGTAAACAATTTTTCCTTCAAAGATAGTAATGACTGTTTCTCCATATAATTTATGTCCTATAAAGGGAGAATTCTTAGACTTAGAAGCAAAAAACTCTTCCGAAATTTCAAACTCTTTATCTAGGTTAAATAATGCGAGATCTGCAACTGCTCCCTCCTCAATTCGACCAATATCTAATCCAAACAACTCTCCTGCGTTTTTACTCATTAAATCCACACATCGACTTAGGCCAATATTATTAGTTCTTACAAAATTGGTATAAATTAGAGGAAAAGCCGTTTCAAGTCCTATAATCCCAAAAGGTGCTTGTTCGATCTCTTTATCTTTTTCGTAGGGAGCATGAGGCGCATGATCTGTTGCTATCGCATCTATGGTTCCATCTAATAATGCCTTTACACATTCGCCCCGATCGTTTTTAGACCTTAGCGGTGGATTCATTTTCCAATTTGGATGAAGACTACCTGGAGTTCGCTCTGGAATATCTTCATCGCATAAAAGAAGATGATGGGGAGAGACTTCGGCGGTTACCCTTAAGCCTTTCTTTTTTGCTTCTCTCACATAATTGATGGATTTCTCCGTTGAAATATGTAACACGTGATAGTGACAACCAGTTTCCTCACTTAACCTACAGCCTCTTTCTACGTGAACAGATTCGGAATCTGAATCAATTCCTTTCACCCCAAATTTTTCCGAGATTGCTCCTTTATGAATCGCTCCACCAAGAGATAGGGACTCATCTTCAGAGTGATCCAATACAGGTAAATTTAATTTAGCTGCTTGTCTCATGGCCTCTTTAAAAACGTCTTCCTTTTGCACCCCTTTACCATCATCAGTTAAGGCAATAGCACCGGCTTCTTTCATGCCTTTATAGTCAGAAATCTCAAAACCTTGTAGCCCTTTTGTGACAGCACCTGTTGGATACACCCGACACAGACCAACTTCTTGAGAGCGCTTCCACATATAGGCAACAGTGTCAGCATTATCAGCGGTTGGGGCCGTATTAGGCATGGAAATAACAGTGGTAAAGCCACCTTTATTTGCGGCCTTACTTCCAGATTCTATATCTTCCTTATACTCAAGTCCTGGCTCTCTAAAGTGAACTTGTGGATCACAAAGTCCAGGGGATAAAAATAATCCTTTGGCATCGATATTTTCATCTGCAATTTCTCCAATTTTATCAGAGGATACTTGCTTAATTTTTCCATCTTCAATGAGAACATTTACCACTTGGAAATCTTCACTCGCTTGACCAAGTAATTTACCTGTAGTTTTTGCGTTTTGAATTAAAATTTTCATCTTATTTTTCCTTAAGTAATTTTTTTAGATATTTTCCCGTAATTGATTCTTTGCTTTTGGTCACTTCTTCTGGTGTTCCGTGGGCCACAACTTCACCACCGTGCACGCCCCCCTCCGGACCTAGGTCAATTATATAATCAGAAACCTTTAAAACATCTAAGTTATGTTCAATAACTAAAATACTATGTCCAAGCTCAATTAATCTATTTAGTGCATTTAGGAGTACTTGAATATCTTTAAAATGAAGCCCAGTTGTTGGCTCATCTAGAACATATAGACAATGACCCCGGGTGGCCTTACTAAGCTCCCTTGAAAGCTTTAACCTTTGGGCCTCACCTCCAGATAGAGTTGTTGAGCTTTGTCCTAGTTTTATATAGCCCAAACCGACAGAATCAAGCGTCGCCAGCGCACGATGAACTTTTGAGTGATGTTGAAAAAAATCTTTTGCTTCTTCAATCGACATACTTAAAACATCGGCAATATTTTTGCCACGGTATGTGATATTCAATGTCTCTTGATTATATCTTTTTCCTCCGCACTCTGAGCAGGTGATAAAAACATCTGGAAGAAAATTCATTTCAACTTTTATAGTGCCATTTCCCTCACAGGATTCACATCGACCACCTTTCACATTAAAGCTAAA
>JBFKKF010000103.1:0-6339 GCA_041631355.1 Bacteriovoracaceae bacterium
AAACAAAGCGTTGCACGCAGCGCGATTCGACTTCCCGCTGAATCGAGGGATGTCTGTTTCGGTGGCGCTGGCAAATTCATGTTCATCGCCATGAAAGGCTCAAGCCAGATTGCGATTATCGATTTCGAGATAAATTAAAAATCAAATTGACCAGTATTTAGAAGCACAAGGGTGCAGGCTTCTTCGTAGGGAATGTTGTATTCTTTGAGGACTGGATAGATTTCAGGGTTCTCACTACCAGGGTTGAAAATAATTCTTTTAGGGGCTAGATTAACGATCTCCTCAATAAAATCAGAACTTATTTTAGGGTTCACATACATGGTAAGTGTGTCTACTTCGTCAGTAATTTCGTGCAGTTGAATATGAACCTTCCTGCCATCAATCTGTTCATGGAAGGGATGGATTGGAATGGGATTATGTCCATATTTTTCCAATAATTTTAGTGCTTTATAAGAATATCTGTCCGGTTTGTCCGAAGCTCCGAATATTGCGACATTTTGCATGGTATAACTCCTAATATAATCTATTATAACTCCGTTTGAAACTTTAAGACAGTTCAATTACTTATAGTTAGATAATGTAGTGGCGGTTTTTACAGGCCATCTTTCCAAAGTAAGACACAGCACGTAAAGTAAGGCCCAAATAGGGGATAAAATTATGTCAAAATGTCGTGCTTGTTTATTAATGACTCTTTCAACGCTTATCGTTTCTTGTGGGAAGAGTGTTACTCGTGAGATACCCATAGTAAAAGATCGTGCCAGTAAAGATGCTAAGGGAAATATCAAAGAAACGGATACTTTAAGTAATGAGCAGATTAAGGATAAAGCCTATTTAAAGTGGCATTTAGAAGACCTGGATAAAGATGGAAATTTTGGTGTAAGCTCAGAGTTAGTATACTCAACATTTAATATTTTACCTAAGAAAGAAATTATTGTTGCAGTTATAGACTCCGGAGTAGATCACCAACACGAGGACTTAAAAGATGTTATGTGGATTAATGAAGATGAAGTCCCTGGTAATGGAATAGACGATGATAAAAATGGATATATCGATGATATACATGGATGGAATTTTCTAGGGGGGAAGGATCAAAATATTAATGATGCTCAACTTGAACAAACTAGAATCTATAAAACCTTCCTTGATAAGTTGCAAAATGGTGAAGACTTAAGTGTCGAAGAAGCTGAGCTATTTGAGCGAGTTCGTGATTTGGTAGAAAAAGAATTACAAGATAGTAAAAAAGCTCTAGCAGATGCAATAAAAGACAAAGAAAAATTAAAAAAATATTTAAAAGAATTGAAAAAACTTACAGGCTTATCCCTTATAACAAGTAAAAAAGAGATTCTTGCTCTTCCTGAGAATAATGATGAATTAGTGATCTTAAAAGGGAAGTTATTGGAATTATGGAATAGCTACCGAAGAGGCTTCTCAGGTATAGATCGAGAAATTTCGATGACAAAATTTGCTATCAATGTTTGGTTCAATGTTGATTATAACCAGAGGGCAAAAATTGTTGGTGATGACCCTTCTGATTTTACTGATACCAATTATGGAAATAATGATGTTAAAGGTGCTGATTCCTCGCATGGTACACATGTGGCGGGAATTATTGCAGCGAACCGATATAATAATATCGGTATGAAAGGTATTGCAAGCAATGTACGAATTATGTCTCTTAGGGCCGTACCAAATGGAGATGAACGAGATAAAGATATAGCACTTGCAGTAAGGTATGCAGTAGACAATGGTGCCAATATAATTAATATGAGTTTTGGTAAATCATTTTCTCTCTATAAAACACAGGTAGATGAAGCATTTAAGTATGCAGCTAAAAATGGTGTTCTCCTTATTCATGCCGCGGGGAACTCAGCTCTAAATATTGATGGTGGTCAAAAGAGTTTTCCTAATACATATATTAAAGACGGTGCAGGCGTTTTGAAAGTAGGACAAATTGCAAATTGGATTGAAGTGGGCGCATCCACAAGATTTGACTCTATGGAGCTTCCCGCTATTTTTTCTAATTATGGTAAAGAATCTGTAAGTCTTTTTGCTCCAGGACATAAAGTTTATTCTACTACTCCTGAAAACACCTATGCTGCCTATTCAGGAACATCGATGGCCACTCCAGTGGTAGCAGGTGTCGCAGCGCTGGTTTGGTCTCAGTTTCCTACTATGACTGCAGGTGAGCTAAAAGAAATTTTGGAGTATACTGTAAGCGAAAGGAAAAATATGGACGTTTTGGTCCCATCTAGAAAAACTAGTGCCGATTTCACTTTGCCGATGAGCTTCGATAACTTAAGTCAAACTGGTGGTATTGTTAACGCTTTTCAGGCGCTAAGTCTGGCAAAAGTTTTGGCCAGAGAGAATTAATCGCAATGAGCAACTCTTACGTAAATGAAGATGGATTAGAGGTCATGACTAGTTCATTTCTTCGAAAAAAAGGAACTTGTTGCAAGTCAAATTGTCTTCATTGTCCCTATGGTTTCACTCTCAAAAATCATCCTGTTCAATTTGAACCCTACGGGCCGAAAAATCAACAACAGATTGATAAACTATACAATCAAAAATATAAAAAAAATGAATTCATAAGCTCACTTTTAAATGGAGCATTTGGGACTGAAGATAGATCTAAAAGTAGTCCTGGTTCTTTTAAATTAATGCGACTTAAAAATTATCCTTGTGGAATTATTAGAATTGTAGAAAACAGAGTAGAGGAAGTTATATTAAGGGAAGAGTTCTCTGATCAAGGGATAACTGAGTCATATCTCAATAGTTTATTGTGAGCTAAAAAGCGGAGATATAAATCGCTGTTCCAAATACAAACTGATTTCGGGCCAATTCTTCTGTAGATAAATCTCGGTATGAATCTAATAATTGTGTTTCAAAAAATGTCTCAACCATTACCTTTCGGGTTACAAAGTACATAATTCCCGGGTGGATGGTTAGGATTTCTTGATCTTTTTTAGCAATGGGAACCCTCGAAAAGTCAGGTCCATAAGGGCCATAAGTTATAAGCTTATCAAAGTGGGGAGCAAATCTATAATTAAGGTCATCACCTTTTCTCATTCTATGCTGATACTTCAACATCGTATTAAACAAGAATCTTCTTCCTAACATCTTACTGACACTGAGATAAACTCTATCCTCTTTTGACATGGTATAGTTAAGGGTATTATTACGGTGGTAAAACTGTCGTCTTAGTTTTAATTCAGTTTTAAAACCACTTTCGAATTTTCGACTAAGTATGACCTGTGGAATAAATGCACCATTATAGCCATACATATCTCTAAGTTCCACATCAAGAATATAGTAGTTTTTTAACTCCGCATTGAGTTTAACACCATGTTGATGTTGAGTCAGGATACTTTTTCTGCGGTACATGAGTTCTGTAAAAAACCAATCAAACTCTTCTTCAAAAAATTCGTTTTGTATATAACGAGTTGATAAATATAGACGATAGTCATTATAGCTTGATTGGGAATAGAGAAGTGACGCATCCCAGTTATAATAGACCCCATTTCTCTCAAAAGTCATGATGTCTCGAGTTTGTTGGGCGGCCAATAAAAACTCGAGCTGAAGCTTATTAGTTCGTTTGTTCTTTTTTATTTTTTTATTAATAGATGACTTATTAACGGCTCCCATTGATGCGCTTGAAAGTAAGATAATGCAAAGGGCCGTAATTAGGGTTTTCAAGTTATTCCTGTTTCATAATTAAAGAAGTTATGCAAAAATAACAACGTTTTTTAAATTTGTATAGGGAGACATAATGCAAAATAAATTTAAAGTATCAATACCCCTTGCGGTCGTTATCACTTTAGTTGCAGTTATTTATCAGCGAACCACCGGTCCAACATATCCGAAGAAATTTGATATTGGTAAGGATCGCAATATTCAAGTTAAGCTTTTGCGCTCCCATGGAGGTGAGACAGATGCACCTATTGAAATTCCTGCACTTTCAGAAATTAAGCAAGTAAGTTTAACTTATAAGCGCTATCCAACTAATGATGACTGGAAATCTGTTGCATTAACTAAACAAGGAAGTCTGTTCAAAGGTCAGCTTCCAAATCAGCCTCCAGCGGGCAAGCTCATCTATTTTTTAAATATCACTTATACTGATGGACAGCAACAACTAGGCTCAATTGATGACCCCATTTATATTCGCTACAAAGGGGAGGTGCCTTCTTATATACTTGCACCCCATATCTTTTTTATGTTTTTATCCATGTTGGTTTCAGTGGTTGCACTCATTGAAGCGGTCTATGGAACTAAAAGTTATTTAACCGTAGGTCGAGTCGCCTTAGGATGCTTATTTATAGGGGGGATGATCCTTGGACCCATTGTACAAAAATTTGCATTTGGTGTTTACTGGGCCGGTTTTCCATTTGACTGGGACTTAACAGATAATAAGCTTCTCATTGCAGTTTTGGCCTGGCTTGGGGCCATCTTGATAACATGGAAAAACCCAAAACGCTGGCCTATAATTTGTGCTGGAATCGTTCTATTTGCAGTCTACTCTATTCCACACTCCATGCAGGGAAGTGAATACGACTATTCTAAAGGTAAAGTTATAACTGATCTAGATTAGTCTTTCGGACAACTGTGATCTTTGACACCTGTTCCGTAATCATAAACTAATTGGCCTCCTAGATGAGCCGTTTGAACCATAGTGTAATTACATAAAATCAAACTAGAAACGATGAAAAAATTAGTGATTCTAATATGAACCACCCTAAGGGAAGGTTTTGCGATTAAAAACACCTCTAGAAGTATGGCGATGATGAATAAAGGAATCATACTTTCGGCCATTTCTTCGTGTTGGTGAGCAAGAGTAAAATTACAGATCGTTGGCTTTGCTGCCTCTAAAGAGAGATCCCCTAAAAATATTGTGATCATATAGAAGATTGGAGCACTGAATAAACACAACCTATAAGTAAAATTTATTTCCTTAATATAACTAGCGATAAGATTTTTTGGCGCTAGCAAGACAAGTTTCAGCATTAGTGAAAGTATAAATAAGACAATGGGAAAATGTACGGAGACGGGGTGCAGCAATTCTTCTCTAACCAATGTGAACCTTCTTTATTTCAAGTTTTAAACTGATTATGCTAGTATGCCCTAAAAAAAATAATAGGAAAATACAGATGAAAAAACTAATACTCTTAACCCTGCTAACTTCTCTAAATACCTATGCCGCATCTATGAAGGATATGGTTACATATCTCGCCTCGGATAGTTTAGAGGGTAGAAAGCCGGGAAAACCGGGAAATGAGATGGCCCTAGATTATATTGAAAAGCAGGTTAAAGATATTGGTTTGTCCCCCCTGGGAGATAATCATCGGCAAGAGTTCACAATTTTTACTGAAATGGTTAAAAATGGGGATAATTTATTTGTTATTGACTCTAAAGTTGATGCCTTGTTTCAACCTATTTCTTTTTCATTAAGTAAAACCCTAACTGATAAACAGCTGGTATTTGCTGGCTTTGGGATTTCAATTCCTATTGGAGATCAAAAGATTGTTTATGATGATTACCAAGGAATTGATGTAAAGGACAAGATAGTCATTATTATGAGTGGTGATCCAGGGATTGGAAATATTAACTCACCCTTTAGAGATCCTGCCTATATTTCTTATCGATCACTATTTTATAAACTAAAAAATGCTATCTCCCATGGAGCTGCTGGAGCGATTATCATTAATGATCCCTTAAGTTTAGAAAATTACCCTGAAGAAGAGGCGCCATATTTTAATACCAGTGAAGGTGGAGGACATCGCTTCTCTATTGTAGTTGGTAGGAGTACTAATAAATTTATCAATACTTTTCTTGGCCCTATATCTACACTAGCTATCCAGAAAAAGATTTCTAAAACTCAAAAACCGTTTAGTTTGGAGTTAAATAATAAAGCGAATCTTTCAGTTCAGTTATCTAAAAAAACTGGGAGAGTTGCCAATATTGTTGGCATGATCGAGGGTAGTGATCCTAAGTATAAAAAAGAAGTTATCGTTATTGGAGCTCATATGGATCATTTAGGCCATGGAGGAGAGTCATCTATGGACCCTGTTCAAGATGGAAAAATTCATCATGGAGCTGATGATAATGCGAGTGGGACCGCCTTTGTATTAAATTTGGCCAGTGAGCTAAAAAAGTCAGAGCATAAAAGAACCTATGTATTTGTACTCTTTAATGCGGAAGAAATGGGACTTCTTGGTTCATCACATTTTGTAAGTAGCTGGGCCCGCTATGAGAGTAGCTATGGTAAGTTAATAGCAATGTTAAATTATGATATGGTAGGAAGGTATCAAAAAGATATTTCGGTAATGGGAACTGCTTCAGCAAAGG
>JBFKKF010000104.1:0-6320 GCA_041631355.1 Bacteriovoracaceae bacterium
CATCGCCTCTTTCATCAATATACTCGTTTACGTGCTTAATCTGCACCGAGAGAGGTAGAAAATCATCTTTAGTGAAATAAATTCTAACGGTAACATCTTTTTGTTTTTGAAAATGACCTAGAGAAGCTTCTGCAAAAGGTATTTGAAAAAGACAGCCGGTTCTTGAGATATCCACCATGGTAACGTTAAATTTAGTTCCGTTATCGTCTATTTCTGCGTAAGAACCTAAGAACTCACTGAACAATACCCGTTCAAATGAGCGTTTTCTCTTTTCAATAGATTCATTTCTTTTTGCTTGAAAATCAATCACTTTCGACATGCTAACTCCTTGCATAACAATACTACCACTTGTATCGACCAGATTCTGGTATGGCCTAATTTTTTCCTAGTTCAATTGCTCATTAGCATTTTGTTCGGCATAATATTCCAGTATGGGGAACTCGGAATTATGGAAAATCACAACGAATACTTAAAACAAGTTGAAAATTACCTACAAGATTTGTCGGTTATGGAAAGAGCTAAGATACTGTCCGAGATAAATACTGATATTGCTGAAACCTCAGTTGAAAACCTTGAGTCCCCACTAGTACTAGCTAATAAAAAACGGGCAGAAGGGGGATTTATCCCCTACTATGAAAAGAAAAAATTCTCTGCTCTAAGATTTTTAACAAAAGCATTTAGTGTTATTCTCATTAGTTTTTTTATTTTAATTGGGGTTCTGATTTGGAAATTTACTCCCATCTTGAAAATTGATGAGGAAAAAAATAAAGTCGTCATACTTGGAGGACTAATTGATATTGACGGTAAAGCGGGTAGAGTTACTGTTTTTGATGAAACTCACTACACTCAAGATCGCTATACTAATGACCTAAAAGCAAACTTTACTCTTGATCCCCAAAGAGATGAAATTATGGTGAAGTTTAACTCAGGTCAATTCACCCTCGCTAACGCCCAAGGACAGGAGTTAAGTTTAAACTGTAGGCTTTCTTCCCCTGCGGTAGATAATATGATTAATAATTCTCAAAGGGATCTTGTGGAAATTGATTTCTCCAAAATAGATGGTGCCACCTGTAAGCTTCTTATTCCCGAAGACAAAAAACTCACATTAATTGGTGAGCACAGTGCTATCAATATTCTAAACCCCGAGTTTAACCTCTATATCGAGTTAGAATCAGGAGCTGTATCTTTTACACCTGCACTAGAAAGAGAGTATCGCTATTCGATGGAGGTTGAAGACGGTTATATTGGTGATTTTAATTCTAGTGACTCTGATGATGCTTTTGAAGTAAGAATTAATATTGGCAAGGGCTCAATTATCACCAAATAATGTTTTAATTTTTTCAGGTGGCCTTGCAACCACAGCCTTATTTTGGAATACTACGATGGGGCGTTCCAACAATATAGGATGCTTACTAAGTTCCAGAGCAGCAATACTCTCATTATCCCAGTCTAGGTTTTTATTATAATCAGCTTCCTTAGTGCGTACAAAACTGCTAACCGGTGCATCTAAGAGCCTCGAAAGCCCAATGACTTCCTCACAGCTAATCCCCTCTTTCAAGTACTCTTTAACTGTGATATCTGAAAACTTAGTGTTTAAAATCTCCAGTGCTTTTCTACTCTTTGAACATCGCGGGTTGTGATATATTGTAATTTCAGACATTTTAACCTCCTATAAGCCTCTCTCATACTAACAAATAAGTGAAGTCTCGACTAGAGAGCTCTACTTAGATAGTCAGAGTTTTACAAATAAAAAAGGCCCTGAAATTCAGGGCCTCATATTTCGAATTTTATCTATTCTTATTTTTTCTTTGGAGCTTCTTCAGCTTTTGGGTTTACCTTGAAAAGCTCAACTTCAAAAATTAAAGTCGCACCACCTGGAATTTTAGGAGGAGCACCAGCATCACCATAAGCTAATTCAGAAGGAATCACAAGTCTAGCTTTTCCACCTTCTTTCATTAACTGAAGACCTTCTGTCCATCCTTTAATTACTCTATTAAGAGGGAAAGAAATTGTTTTACCTCTATCTACCGATGAATCAAACACTTCACCATTTGTTAGAGTTCCATGGTAATGAACTTCAACAGTATCAGTTTCTTTTGGAGAAGCACCAGTTCCAGCTTTTAATACTTCATAAACTAATCCTGAAGCCGTTTTCTTAGCCTTAGAGTTTTTCTTCAAGTAATCTTCAATAAATTTTCCACCTGAAGCTTTCTCTTTTTTAGCAACAGCTTCCATTCTTGATTTAAACATCTGTTGAATTTTTGGCTGATAAGTTTGCATTTCAACTTCTGGTTTTTGATTTTTTGCCGAAGCAACAATTCCCTTGTAAAGAGTTGATAGCTCGTGGTCATTCAAATTTAATCTTTGAAGGTTTGATCCAAGCATAAATCCCATTGCATAGAAAGTTTTGTCATCTTCTGACTTCAATTTAACTGATGACGGATCTGTTCCTTGGTTACATGAAGCTACAAATAACCCAACCATTAGTAGTGAGAAAATCTTTTTCATCTAAAATTCCTTTTTTATTTAATGTTCAAAAAATTATTAAATATACCTATATAAACGATAAACTATTTAATTCTATTTGCAAAATATTATACTCTGTTGATTTTAGATTGAACTAATAAAAATATCAATACCAAGGCCCCTAAAACACTGGAAATCATCCCTACAGGAAACTCTACACCTTGGACATTGACAAAATAACACGCCTGGTCAGTTAACGTTAAAGAAGCCCCTCCCAAAAGGGGTCCCCAAATAAGCTCTTTTTTCATATCACAAGAGAAGAGAGGAATATTTCTGATGATATGGGGAAGAATAAGTCCAAAGAAAGAAAAAACTCCAAAAAATGAAATTGTCACCCCTGTAAGAAAGAGCGATAAGAGTAAACTCTGTCTTTGCAATCTTATAACATCAATATTATTCCCTAAGGCAAACTCACTTCCTAAATTTAAAAAATGAATTTTATGGGCCAAATGTTTAATGGCAAAAACCACACAAACAAATATCAGTCCCCCTCCCCATAACGAGTTAGGAGAATACTGTTTGAAATTACCAAACCACAACCCAGTGGGAAACTCAAAGTTAAAGGCCATAAATAAAAACTGAATAATTGAAAAAAGCGCACCGATAAATAAATTAAAAGCGAGCCCTAACAAAATAATATTTTTGAGATGCAATAAATCCCACAAATTTTTCCTACTCTTAGTTTTGTACAAGCACAGTGGAATAAAAAAAATAAGAAACAGAGCAAATGATAAATAAGCTAGAGAAATTTCAATATCAGTAAAATTGATTAGTACTTGAGCAATCAAGATAAAAATAACAGCAAAGCCATCCATCCCCAAAGTCGATGGAGATGCTAAGGAATTACTAGTCACCAATTGAGTCAAACTTCCACTGACTGTTAAGAAATATCCCACAATAAAGGCAAAAACTAATCTGTAAATCTCCACTTCCATAAAATTACACCACTTCTAACTTACCACTAAAGCTCAGATTCACTGTTGTATCAACGATGGCCTTTACAAGTTCATCATTATGTTCGATCAGAAGAACACCTTTCCCAGTACTTTTTAAATCCTCCAATAACATCACTATCTTTGATTTATTTGTCCCGTCTAAGTACTGTAAAGGCTCGTCAAAAATGAAAATATCTCCTCCCAAGTAAAGTGAGATAAGGATCTTTACCATTTGATTTTGTCCCCCACTTAAGCTCTTAATGGGTTTGTGACGAAACTCTTTGACCAAAAACTCCCACTTAGTAAAAAGCGTCTGATCCTGAGCTTTATCTGTACTTAATTGCCCTAATATTTGTTCAAAACTAACATCATTTAAAGGAGATAGCCTCACCTGATCAATAAAGCGCGGAACTAATTTTGAAAATACTTGCCTTTGGTTTAACTTTAAATAGAGCACTAAACTTGACTTGCCCACCCCATTTTCACCACGTAGTAAAGTCAAACGCCCGGGTAGTAAACTTAGCTCACCTTGGACTTCTCTATTATCGACATAAAATTTATTAATTTTTACTAACACTGCTATATTATTGCTCAGCATTTTGAAATTCTCAATTAAAATACCTTATAATAAAAATCTTGGAGGCATCTATGAAGTATACGGCAAGAGAACTTGAAAGAGATTTAAATAAACTGATATCAACTCCTATGGGAAGACGAGCCTTTATGGCCGCACTTCCTACTCTACTAGCAGGTTGCGCGAGTGTCACTAGTAATCGTTATCGGGAAGGGTCTAATCAAGGTCAAAATACCTCTATTACTGTGGCAGATGAAATCAAGATGACCCAGGAGTATTTACCTCAAATGAAAAAAGATTATCCACCTTATCAAAGTTCTTACTTGCAAAGTTATATAAGTGATTTGGGACAAAAGATTGTTTACGCTAACGGACTTCATAATCAACCTTACACTTATAATTTTACTCTCGTGCAAAGTAAGGCCGTTAATGCATTTGCCTTGCCTGCAGGAACAGTATTTGTGACAGGCCCCTTACTAGCAATGGCCGACTCTGAAGCTGAGCTTGCAGGTGTTATTGGTCATGAAATTGGACATGTAGTCTCCAGACATACAGCTGAAAGAATTGATAAGGCCAAAGAAGAGCAAAATAAGTCTATCTTATATGGGATTGGCGGAGGACTCGCCGGGTTGGCCTTAGGGCATGGACTAGGAAAATTAGTCTGTTCCAAAGAGGATCAGGAATGTCTTGCTCGCATTAGAAAGTATGGTGCTGCTGCAGGAGCAATTGGAGGGCTACTCATACAGAAATATTCTTTTATGGCCAATAGCAGAGAGGATGAAATGGAAGCTGACCGAGTAGGCTTTAAAACCAGTGTCGCTGCTCAATACAATAAAGATCACGTTGGACGGTTTTATAGCAAACTATTACAAATGGAAAAACAGCAAAGAGGAAATAGTTCAGGTATAATAAGTAGTGTTGCTGATGCAATGAGCACCCATCCCCCTAGCGAAGAACGAGTGAGGCAGATGAATCAAATGGCCCGAAATGCTAACAACATGCCTGGTACTATTATAAGCACGAACGAATTTATGCGAGCAAAAAAGCTAGTTTAACTCGTTCAAAAACCAGTCCAAAAAATAAATTTGTCTTACTCCTGGAGTCAAAACTCCTCTGTAGAACACATTAACTTTATTTTCACCAAGTTTTATTATTTCGTTTTTCTTTTGATCTCCTACACCTACCAACAAGAAATTGTCTAAGTTGAATAACACTCTTTGAGACCAACTAACATAAGCAAGCTCAGAGGGGTAAGTTTTAAATTCTTTTTTTTCCATTAGAGTTTTAACAAAACCATCATTGACCATTATAAGCTCTGGTAGTTTGGATTTTATTTCCCCTAGAAAAAAAATCATATTGGGTATATTTTTTGTTTTTATATTATTACGAATTTTTTCAACTCTCCTTTCAAGACTCAAAACACGTTTTTCACATGATTCCAAGTACGGAGTCAGAAACTTCAAAGACATTTTATAAGATTGAAATGCATCCTTTCCTGTGAGGTCTAATTCTTTATAAGACTTGACTCCGCTATTTTTGAATAAATTCGAAAGCTCATTACTCTTATCAAATATAAAGTCCGTCTCCGAGTAATGTTTTAAGACTTTTCTGGATAGAAAAACCCCTCCTCCTAATAACCTACCAGTAAACTTCTTTCTTATGGGGTGCAGTGTGGAAATAGCAATTAGTTTTTTACTTTTTAGTAAGTCTAGTTCTTCTAATAACATTGTGATAGGACCAGATAATGAAATTAATGGTCTTTTAATTTCACAGGCCATGGATTGTTGAATTGTAAAAAATAGTAAAAGAAGTTTAAAAACCGTTATCATCTAACGCCAAATTGGCCAATTTATCTACATATTCATTTTGTGGGTGTCCCGAGTGCCCTTTTACCCATCGAAATGAAATATGGTAAGATTGGTTAAGAGAGTCGAGTTTTTTCCATAGTTCGAGGTTTTCAGGAGCCTTGTTATCTGCTTTTTTCCACCCCCGTCTTTTCCATCCCTCAACCCAAGAATTTATTCCATCCACTGCATACTTTGAGTCAGTATACAAAATGATTCTCCCAACAAAGGCGTTCTGCTCCAGAGCTGTTTCAACTCCCTTGATGATAGCACTTAACTCCATCTTATTATTAGTCGTTTGGGGGGCAATATCAGCTCCCTCACTAACAACATCTCCATGGGCATTTTGGATGAGAAATGCATATGATCCTGGGCCAGGGTTTCCACGACAGGCCCCATCCGTAAAAATGACTAAGTCTTGGTCTTGAAGGCTTAAGTCCC
>JBFKKF010000105.1:0-6269 GCA_041631355.1 Bacteriovoracaceae bacterium
CTTATCTTGAGTAAGAATGGAGGTCCTTTCTGGTAAGATATCACCCAATTTAACATTTTGAGCCTTTAGATGTCCCGGTAACAGTTTAGTGGCCTGACCTTTTAAAACGAGAACTTTTGCTTCCCCAGCGTATACCTCACTACCTAAAACACCCATAATCAATGTTATGATTAATATTGCTCTCATGAATGCTATTATATTTCAGTTTTGGAGCGGCGGTGAATCTTTTATGAGTAATTCTTAATACTTACTTAATTTAACTAAAGTGCGAGCTAAAAAATCTGATCTCATTTATAATTGAGTTCTATGTTTTTAAAAGTTTTTAAAATATTAGGGCTAGTTAACCTGATAATCTTCTCCATTGTGAGTTTAATTAGTGTTCAATTTCAAAGAGAGTTAGAGAGTTCACGTATCAATCCTTATGTTAAGAAAGTATTAAGTTATCCCTTAACTATTGAAAAGAGTATCTTTGATTACCGCAATAATTTGGCGCTTAAAAGACATAAATCACATAAGAACAGTACTACAAATAAAATTGTTTTAGGTGCTATTGATGAGCTAAGTATAAAGCATTATGGGCGCTTTCCCTGGCCTAGATCAGTTTGGGCAAAACTTATTCGCCAGCTTGAGAAACTTGGAGTGAAGGAAATCGCCTTTGATGTGATCTTTTCCGAAGAAGAACTTAACTCAGAAGGTGATGGACTATTCATTCAAGCGATATCTGACTTTCAACAACAAGGAGGGGCGGTGATTATTCCGTATTCCCTAGCACAAGCAGATAGTCAGCACCAAGAAATTATCTTCAATGAAACTCCTGTAGATTTATATAACTATATAATTGAAACTCAAGAACCTGAAGATATTTCCCTTAAACCACATAAAGTAATGTCTTCCACTTTCCCTATTGAGAAATTATTAGATGTTCACCCTGCTTTGGGCTATATCGGAAGTAACCCTGACCATGATGGTATTTTTAGAAAATATCCTCTAGTAGTTAAGTTAGAAAATGTATATGTTCCCTCATTCTCACTTATTGCTTACGAGAAATTTAAAAAGACAACGAGTAAGCTTAAGGTGCTCACGAGTGGTACAGGGATTCTAAGTTTTGATAAAGGTGGAATTGAGTTAAATAACCTAGGAGAGACTGAAATACGTTGGCTGGGTAGTGATAATTTTTTTGAAACGTTTTCACTTCGATCCCTGGATAAGGGAAGTATTCCCCCAAAACTCGCTGCTATTCTCAAAGATAGTATGGTCTTTATTGGGTCTACATCATTTGCTGCTCACGATTTACGACATACTCCTATTGATTCTGAATTACCTGGGGTTTTTTATCATATGAATATGACTCAAATGCTATTAGATAATTATTTATACCAAGGTAAAGATAAATCATTACTAGTCTCTTGGATTTTATTTTGTATTGGAGTATTAGTATTTCTTTTAATCGCAAAGTTTAAAAACTCTGTTTATAATTCTGTGTTTGCGATAGCTTTTACCATTGGACTTATTATCTATGACTACTACTATTTACTTCCCCATGGCTATCAGATTAGTCTATTTATTATCCTACATGCTGTCATTGGTTCCTATCTGTGGATAAGTATATTGGACTTTTATGCAGCAACGAGAGACCGTAATTTTTTAAAACACGCCTTTGGTACTTATATTTCACCTGAGTTAATTGAAATTATGCATAAGGAAGGGCATGAGCCACATTTAGGTGGTGTTTCTCAGGAAATCACTGCTTTTTTTAGTGATATCCAAGGGTTTACCACAATTTCAGAAGGATTAACACCGGCAGAATTAGTTGAGGTCTTAAATGAGTATCTGACTTGCATGACTAATCTATTGCTAGAAAGTAGAGGTACATTAGATAAGTATGAAGGGGATGCCATGGTGGCATTTTTTGGAGCACCAGTAAGGTTTGAGGATCACGCTTACCGTGCCTGCTTTGCTGCGACTCAAATGCAAAAAGCACTTTTAAAACTCAAGCAACAATGGAGAGCGCAGTATAAGTGGAATGATCTTGTCTGTAATATGCATATGCGTATTGGGTTGAATACGGGTGTCGCAGTTGTAGGTAATATGGGCAGTGAAAGTCGTATGAATTATACGATGATGGGGGATGAAGTAAACTTAGCATCTAGACTAGAGCAGGCAGGAAAGCAGTATGGAGTTTATAACTTAGTATCAGAATCAACATATAAGGCCACTTATAATGATTTTGTCTACCGAGAAGTAGATACTATTCGAGTTGTTGGGAAAAGTATTCCAGTCAAAACGTATGAGCTTTTAGGTCAAAAGGGTGAGGTCCATAGGGAAATACTTGATGGAATAGAGCGTTTTCATAAAGCACTTTCACTCTATAAAAACATGGTATTCGAGGAGGCCATGGTTATCTTTGAAGAGTTAATTTCTTGGGAAAAATCTCGATATCCAGAAAGTGATAATACGACTTCTCCCTCAGAGATTTATCTAGATAGATGCATTCAATTTCTTCAAAGTCCACCTGATAAGGATTGGGATGGGGTTTACACATTGACCGAAAAATAATTAGTGATGACTCTCTATATAGTCAGAGTTTTTGAAAAACTTAACCTCTGGGTTTTTTTCAATACAAAGTTTTAAGTCCCAAGGGGATTTGACTCCATAGCAAATTCGATCTTTACCATCATAGAGAATATTTGATGAGTAATCTGCTCTAAACTTATCTTCTTGTTTCTTATCCACAAATTTAACCCAACGAACCCCACTAAAAGGAGTTCCCTCGTAATCAGCTTTGACATTGTATTCATCTTCTAGGCGAAATTTTACCACTTCAAATTGAAGTGCTCCTACGGCCCCAAGCATTTTCTCACCTGTGGCGGGGCGAATAAATAATTGGGTAGCACCCTCTTCACTTAGCTGCTTTAATCCTTTATCAAGATGCTTGGCCTTTAATGGGTCTTTTAGTGCTACCTTTTTAAATAGCTCGGGAGCAAAGGATGGAATTCCCGAGTACATAATCTTTTTACCTTCAGTGAAGGTATCACCAATTTGTAATTTCCCCGTATCGTGTAAACCAATAATATCTCCAGGATAGGCTTCCTCTGCTAGTTCTCTGTCTCTTGCTTGAAAGATTTGAGGGGCAGCAATTTTAATTTCTTTTTCAGATCTCACATGGAAAAGCTTTTGGTTTCGAACAAATTTTCCAGTACAGACTCGTAAGAATGCAATACGATCCCTATGTTTTTTATCCATATTGGCCTGTATTTTAAAAACAAAGCCAGAAAACTTTTTCTCTTCATTTGGGTTGATTACGACTTCATCTGCACTATGATCGTAGGGAGCAAGCTTTGCTTTTCTAGCACCTGGTCCAGGTGCATTAGTGGTAATCATATCTAGTACTTCTTTGACGCCAAAATTATAAAGTGCGGATCCGAAAAATACGGGGGTTTGGATTCCTGCTAGATACTCTTCCATATTAAACGCTGGAATGAGCTCTTCAACCATCATGAGGTCTTCTTCCAGTTTATCTCTTAAGGTTTCACCTATATAGTTTACCAAGTCTGGATTATTAAGATCGGCGGCATCAATAATCGTAGGGTTTAGAGGGTCTTTTTTATCACCAAAAACTCTGACTTTTTTAGTGATAAGATCATACACACCTTTGAAATCAACGCCCATACCAATCGGCCATGTCATAGGAACACATTGAATGGAGAGCTCTTTTTCAACATTATCGATCAGCTCGAAAGGATCAAGGGATTCGCGATCAAACTTATTCATAAAAGTTACAATTGGGGTATCTCGCAGGCGACAAACTTCCATAAGCTTTTGTGTTTGTTCCTCAACCCCCTTAGCTGAGTCAATCATCATTAGAACTGATTCCACCGCCGTAAGTGTCCGGTAAGTATCTTCTGAAAAGTCCTTATGCCCTGGAGTGTCAAGCAAGTGTACATATCTATCATTGTAGTGATAACTCATAACTGATGAGGTGATCGAGATACCTCTGTCCTGTTCCATTTGCATCCAGTCGGACTTAGCAGCTTCTCCAGATTTGGCCTTAACCATACCGGCTTCACGTACTACGCCACCAAACCAAATTAATTTTTCAGTTACTGTTGTCTTACCTGCATCTGGATGGGAGATGATGGCAAAGGTACAGCGGTCGTTATATCTGTTCATATATCCTCATTTAAAAGTTATTGCTGCACTATAGTGCAAGCATATCTTTTTATCTAGTGTAAATTATTATTGAAATTATAAAAAAGAGATGCTCTGCGCTAACTTCTTCTCCACCAGCCTTCGCCATCAAAAAAACTCTCTCCACGTAGTCGATACCAACCTTGAGAGTCATAAAATGCATCGTTAGGACCTCTTAGCCAGCCCTCATAATCATAATAGTAGTCACCTGGTAGACGTATTTCACCGTTGCCGTCATAAAAGCTATCCCCTGGACAGCGATATTGTCTAAGGGCATCATAGTAGCACTCTGTTTCAGAGTATATTGCAAAAATATTAGAAGAAATAACTAAAATAAAGAATAATAGGACCTTTTTCATACGCACTCCCTGTTTGATACGTTTATTAGTTAATAATGTAACAAAAATTAGATGTTGAAAAGTAGTGGGAGCAAACTATTGCTGATTTCTTTTGAGTTTAACGACGCTCATGATGGGAAAATGATCAGATGGATTTTTCTCTCTTTGTTTCCAAGTTCTTGGTAACGGCCGCTCCTGTCCAGTTTCAGGGTCTTTGTAGCGCAGGACCTTGGCTTCCTTTACTTCCATATTGCGATGAAAGATGCCATCAAGTTGATTGTAGTTGGTTGTCCCTCCTCTGGGATGAAAAGAGTGGGTGATACGCTGGTTTTTTTCCACCGGAGGTTTTACAGACTCAAATGAATCTTTCAATATACGGCCTTTTCTAAGTACATTAAACTCTGGTGCGGCCCGTAGGTCTGCATTGAAATCACCAGCAATAAGCATAGGAATATTATTATATTCATCTATATAATCACCAACAATTTTTAAAGTATTTTTAACTTGAGCATCCCTTAAATGATAAGAGTTGGGATCTGCCCCTCGCTGCCTTTGAGATTTTAGGTGAACGCCGCCTAGTAAAAATAAGGGGTCTTCTTTTTTATTTTTTACCAGCACCACAGGGAAGTCCCGTGAGAAAAAACCAACTTCCTCCCCATCTTTACCAGGGGTTGGGTCTTTCATTTTTAGCTTCCGGTGAGAGTGAATCTCATAGTCAAAGGGGAGTCTTTTGTGGACTAAAATAGCGATATTAATTCCCCTAGGGTCATTTCCACCAGTATAAAATATTTGATACTCATTATTTAGATAGATACGGTTAAAGTCATAGGCCACTTGGCGTCCCTCGACCTCTTGTAGAAAAACGATATCAGCATTTTCACGTTTAATAATATTAGCAATCCATTTCGTTTGCCACTCAGGCTTTGCTTCGTTGACCTTTTTAAACACTCGTTTACCATTTTTGTCTACATACTGACCTATTTGGCGTCTTAAGTTTAAAGTATTGTAGGAGAGTACTCTTAGCTCTGAATCGGCTGTAAACTCTACTTGCTGGCGATACTTGGGGGAAAAATATAAATAACAATTTGGAATAACTTCGTGGAAGCCGAATGCAACGCCTTGAATGACGGCAAATAAATAGAGAAATAATAGAATTCGATTCACAAATCATTATCGGCAAAATTATGAATTTTACTTAACTTCTTTTCTTATGAATTTAACATCTTTGTGTCTAAAGTTTTGACACTGTCTGTTTTTTAACCATTTCTACCTGATTGCATAGCATATTACCTGTATAAGCTACCGTTTTTAGGGAAGACCGATATGGAATGCTTATTGCATGTATACATTGAGTACAATTTTATACGGTGGGGACCTATGAAAATGAAGATTAATTTATTTATTCTCGGATTAGCGCTTTTTGCATTCGCTTCATGTAAAAATGATGTGGAAGACGTTAATCATCGAGCAAACACCTCCAGCTTTGAGTTCAGTAAGATCTCAGTAGTTTCAATGGAGACAGTTTCACAAAAACGTAATTGGCCGGATTTAAAAGATACCGCCATTATAAATTTGGAGACATGTTTTGTTGATACGGCATATTTAGAAAATATTGTAGGGGAAGAGTTTGAAATATCATCAAGTATTGGAAGTCATTCCAAGTACACAAATGCTCAAGGTTGTACAACCTTGAGCATTTGTGTACTTGGAATGACTTCCAATACTTGATGATATTTCAAACTC
>JBFKKF010000106.1:0-6253 GCA_041631355.1 Bacteriovoracaceae bacterium
ATGAGTTTAAAAATATTGATAGCATTCAAAAGCAGTTAACATTTAAACGGCAGTGTAGTGGCGATATTTCTCGTTTACTTAGTCGATGTAATCCTAGTACAGAGTACATGGAACAGTTTCTTAAAAATGTAAAAACTTATTTGGATATCAATTCCACGAATGAGTCCTCAATAAAGTTATCTTCCAAGAAATCTGTTGGGAACTGGATTGAAAAAATAAAAAAGAAAAGAGCTGAAAACTTAATTGAATACTTTATTCAACAGCAATGTCGTGCTAATAAGAATTGTCATAGCTTGAGTTTAGCTAAGATCAATGGTTCCCTTGATAACCTTTGCCAGAGAGAAAAGAGCTTGTTAAAGCTCATTTGTAGTGAAAGTGATTTTTTAATGGGGGTGAGTTATGTAAATGAGCTGACTTATCTTATATCTTCTTCTCCTGCTTTACGAATAATTAAAAATTCTTATTACCGCTATGGGTGTCTGAAGAGATTTATTTCTTCCAACCAACACCACGAAAGAATATACAAAGATTTAAAGCCACTTGTGGCTTATCATTATATGAGGGCCAGAGAGAACAAGAATATGGAGTTTACTACTGGTTTATTTTCTGTTGGTACTTTGAGAGAGTTTGAAGAAAAAGGACTAGAAAATGTATTTGAAATAGATGAGGAAAAAGTAGAGAAATTACCTCGAAAAAATAAGCAACCAGAATCGAAACCTAAGATTGTATTTGAGAAGATTAAAATTAAAAAATATGTGCCTATAAAGAAAAAGAAAAAAATTGAAAAGCTTAAGCCTAAGAAAAAAATAACTCCAAAACCCTTTTATTCGACGTTTTATTTAGCAGCGATGGAACGTAGAAAATCTCAGCTCTCAGAATTATCAATTGATATGTATAAATTTTCACATGAATCGGTTTTTACAGACAAAGAAAAAGCTGCGCTAGAGAAAGTAGCAAAGCCCTATACCAGTTATAAAGCCTTAAAAGCGATGTATAAACTTGATAAACTAGGTTCACCGAAGGCACCACTACCTCTTAGCTTTTTAAAATACTTAATCGATCAAAAAATGCACAAAGAATTATTTAATTTGGTTAACGTGCTCGGAAATCGCTTTTATGTAAAAAATAATATTGATAAAGTACAATCACCTCTGGAACATATCCAGCTAACTAATGATCATCAGTCAAATTATAAATGGCAAATCATCATCATTGAATAGTATTTAATACCACTTGGCCACACCTATGTGCGGAGTCACACCACTTGCTGCTTGAATACCAACTTCGGAGTCCTCAAAGATAATAATATTATTGGGTTCGTATTTTAGTAGTCCCATGGTGTGTTGGTAAGGTAGTGGAGATGGCTTATTCTCTAAAGTGTCTTCACGGGTTGTTATCATTTGAAAATGATCAAAAATGTCTAGGTGTTTTAATAAATGATGTGTGAGTAGTTTTTCACTTGAAGTTACCACAGCTTGAATTATATTATTCGAAGCTAGTTCCTGAATGAGTTGCTTTATCCCCTCATTTAATATGGTGCCTGGCTCAGCTTGGGGGAGTAGGTCCAGGAAGAACTTATCCTTTTCTTCGATAAATTGATCGGGTGTGAGTTGGTTTAAATAGCCTCGAGCGTGAATGGCCATTAAAACCTCTGTATCCGTTTTCCCCCTATAATTATGTTCCAAATCAGTTTCGGAAAAGGTCACTTCACCATGATATTTTTCTATGACTCTGAGAATTGCTAGGGCATGAAGGGGTTCAGTATTCATGATCGTTCCGTCCATATCCCAGAGAATGGCCTTAAATTCGGGATATAGTCCACTTAACTCACTGTATTTAGGAATATTTGTGAAAACTTGCATAAATTACCTCATTCAAACCAGCGGGTATGATTGTGTATAATTATACAGTAGAAACGGCAATGGAGTAAATAATGAAAGTCCCAAATAGTGGTGCCCATAAGACTTCTAAGCAATTAGGACCAAAAGGTCTCTCCCAGAAAGAGATTGCTGCTAAAATCCAAGAGAAATTTGGGGATAAGGCCAAAATCGTAAAAGCAGCGCCAGTTGAGGATAAAGTGGAGATAAACACTAAAAAAGGCGTATCAAATAGTACAGAAGAGGGATTTGGAGATATCCAAGACAATGACCCTACCAGCAGCGTTACCCGAGACAAGCTCAAAGACATCCTTAAAACTGGGGCCTTTAGCTTTAATGAGAAAGAACGTAAAACCCTGGCCGAAATACTAAAGTAGATTCTTTACGTGTCCTGTAAAATAAGGTATTTATTATCGATTTTTAGGGGTAACTATGGCCAAGACCGATGTTTTGTCGAAAATTTTATTTGAAGCAAAATCCTACGAGAAAATTGAAGATATTGAAAAACTGGTTGAAATCGGCAGTGATTTGTCTATGGTACCAATGCAGCCGCTTTATGTCGCTGTTTCCTCAACAAGCTCTGATCAGATCGCCACATTGTTACCACGATTTTCAGAAGAGCAAAGACAGACCTTGATTGACCTTGACCTGTGGAATAAGGATAGAGTTGAGCCTGAGTCTTTTGAAAATTGGATTGAAGTCTACTCAAAAGTAAAAGAAATAGAATTAACACAGGAATTTGTTACCTCAGAAGATTTCTATTTATACTTAAAATCGAGGGTTAATATTTATACATTTGACTCAGAAGATCCTATGTATCCCGATCATGATTATTATTTTCTTACCGATGATACCCAGTTATTAGTGGAGTACTCTAAAGAGTATCGTTATCCAAATGAACTGAAGTACTTGATCCGAATGATGTACGATAAACTTGGAGTTGAAAATGCTTACACCACACTTTTCAAACTTATTAATGATTCATATGCGGAGCTTGAAGAGTCACGTTACCAAGATAAGAAAGAAAGACTAAGAGAGTTTGGCTTTGTTGATTATTTCGAAGCACTTGAAAAGTTAAACCCTTTTATTTCATATGGACAAGTTGATAGCTTCCTGACAAAGAAAAATAAGATTACCCCTAATATTGATATTATGTCTCAGAATCAAAGTTTGCATGGATCAGCCTTGGTTAGCTTTGACTCTGAAATGGAAAATATCTTAAATGAACTTGCAAAAGTAAAAGATGAGAAAAGACTCAATTATCTTCACTTTACATTTATTCGTTTAATTAACTCAACGATTACTTTAAAAAATGCGCTTAGAAGTGGGAGAGTTGAATTAACAAGAATAGGCAAATACTCTAAAAACTGCCTCGAGCTAGGTCTGCAATACGTAAGAGAATCTAAACAATACGGTGAACAAGAAAGTGTTTTTAGCTTTTTTGACTTTTTTGATCTTTATAAAGTAGGGCATAGTCTTCTTAGTATAGAAAAGGGACGTGTGAAAAAGGCCATTTCTAAGACTCCTTTTGATGGAGACGATTATGAGTACTTTCTAGGAGCTTGGTGGGGGGCCTTCCTCGATAATGTTGAGTGTGAAATTCCAAAAGTGAAGTCATTTGGTGCTGGGCTACACGCTAGAGAAGTTTCAAGTCTGGTTGTATTCAATAATTGGGTTAAAGAGGTAAGCTTGTTTTGTGACAGTCTTCCCTTTATTAATTCTTTTTTTACTTCATTTACGGAATTGAAATCAGCTGGAAAGCTGCTCGATGATTTTTATCTTAATTATTCAGTGGACAATATAGACTATGAAGCAATTATGATTTCAAGTTTTGTTAACTTCAGTCTTGGTAACTTTAGCGGTGACGACGTAAACAAAATGGGAGTGACTATTTATGAACTTAAAGAGTTTTTTAAACAGTACTTCAGAAAGAATGAAGATGATGGAGAATATATTCTTCTTCCTTTAACTAGCGAAACTGTTAAGAAAACGGTACAAGACTTTATTAATAAATTCGGCTTTGATAATATCACCAATTTTGAAAATTATCTCTATGGTATCTTAACGGAGCATTTAAGTGGATATGAGTTTGATACACTTGCAGACGAGGATTTCAAGCATATAGGTGGCCCTATTATTTTAAATAGCCTACCATCTAACTAAAAAATTCTTCCATCATGTGAGTTAGGTTCTGCATAAATTCTGAGTTCTTTATGCCTATCCTTTGGAATACTTTGTGCTTTAGCGCCTGACTTTTTATTTTTTCCTCTTGAATAATTTTTTCTGATTGAGAGTATTTTTCTATCATGTGGGCCTTATCTTCAATAAGCTCTTTAATTAAGCTAAGTCGTTTTTCTTCTCGCTCTAATAGTGTAAGAAGATCAAAATTTTGGGGAAGAGATCTATCAGAACTCTTTACCTTCTGCTGAGGCTTTTGGATAAAGTCTTTAAATCCAATCATACTTTCATTGGGATCTTTTTTATTTGCCATGAATACCTTCTATTTCGGAAAGTACATCATCCCAAAATTTTTGTTCGTGATAGAGCTCATATATTTCTTTATGATCGTTTGTATATTTTTTCAGAATTGGAAGATAAGTTTTGGGTAATATATTTCTAATGTTCTTGAGCTTGAGTTGAATGCGATTATAAATAAGTTCCTCTTTATTATTGAGTTGCCTACTCTTAAAATCAAAGAAATTTGGAAGCAGGTCTTGGTGGCTTACGATATTTAAATGTCCATAATAATGCTTAGTGGAGGAGATGATATAAACTGGGTAGGGTAATGAGTATACTTGTTTCCCACTCAGGTACTCTTCAATATAACTAAGTGCTTCTTCTTGCTTATCATCGAGAGGCAGAATGTTTAAAACAATGGGGCATTCTCCATAATAGAGCTGATTCAATTGGGCCGTAATCATGCCTTGATCTTCAGAGTTGATATTTAAAAATTTATAATTCGGTAGTGTCATAAGAACTTCTTTTCTTTAATACTAATTATAGTTAAAATGAGGGCTGAGGTAAAATATGAATTTAAACTTTTCTACAGTCCATCTTCCTAAGGTTATGTCAGATATTTGTTCTTTGACTATTAAAAATAACAGAGCGACAGTGTCTGAGATTCTCCAGATTGTTGAGAAAGATAAATTTATTGATCTTTTCCTATATGACTACCTTAAGGTCGATACAAGAAGCTCTCGCTTTGGAAAGCTTATGGGAGTAGGTTGGGATGGTATCAGAAATAGGATCGCAGAAGCTTATCTCTTCCGTGCCACCAATCAGGTATATCCTAGAAGCTATGAAGAAGACGAAATTGCAGATTTACTTGTGCTGGAAAAGCGCTATAGCTTCATGTCCCCGGAAAGAAATAGTCGGGTATTTATGTTAGGGATGTATTTAAAACTTTGTGATATCTACGTGCATAATAATGTTCCGGATAATGCAGCAAATGAAGTTCATATGGCCATCCCTCACGAAGTAGATGAAATTCTAGTAAGCTTTAGCTCAAAAACACATCATCCCGACTGGGTTATACTAACCTGCTGGAGTCTTTTTAGTTCACTCGGTAAAGAGGACGCTCTGACTTTATTAAAAAAAGCAAAGGGTAATATGAATGTGATCAAACAAGAAATTGAAGGTGCGAAGTTTGATCTACTTATTAAAAACCTCATGGCCTACGGTCATGGTATAAACGACAAACAAATTTTTACGAGCATAAGGGTCTAAGATGGATAATACAGTATGGAATTTACTTGAAGATTTGAAGCGGAAAAAAGGAATTTCTGAAATCATTATTAATGGCCCAGATTTAATCTATATTGAGAGGGAGGGAGAGTTAATTAGGTTAAATGCTACCGTCTCCCAAGAGGACATCACAGAGTTTAGTCTAGATGTAGCAAGAATTAACAATACAGAGTTTAATGATGATTATCCTATCATTGATGGCGTATTAGATGATGGAAGTCGTATTAATATCATCAGTTCCACCTATACTAATTCTGGGCCGGCCATCACTATCAGAAAATATTTGAGAAATATCTCATCCTTAGATGAACTAGATGGAAAATTTCTTATAACCCCCAAGTGGATTAATTTTTTTAAGGCCATTGTTCATGCAAAATGTAATGTCGTTGTTGCAGGTGGGACAGGAAGAGGTAAAACAACTTTCCTAAACCTTCTTTTGAGAGAAGTAGGACCAACAGAGAGAATTATTACCTTAGAAGATACGAGAGAATTACAGGTTCAATCGCCAAATCATGTAAACCTGGTAACTGCGAAGGCTTTCTCTAAAAGTGAAGTTAACTTAGGCATGAGAGATTTATTAAAGAATACTTTGCGAATGCGTCCTGACAGAATTATCGTTGGTGAGGTTCGTG
>JBFKKF010000107.1:0-6239 GCA_041631355.1 Bacteriovoracaceae bacterium
AAATACTTGATAAGCTATTTCACAATTCTTTAAGTTCTCAGTGGAGTCTTTTAGTGAACTCGGTAGCTGAACTTCTTTGGGAAGATTGTCTTGCACATCATAGGCATTTCCCTTAATTGGCTTTGGAAGCTCTAATTTTTCTTTTATTCCCTGAAGTCCTGCAGCAATGATTGCCGCGGCGGCAAGATAAGGGTTAGCGTCAGCTGAACCGACTCGATACTCTACTCTTTGGGCTTTTTCTGAACCTGTAATGGCCCTGAGAGCACAGGTCCTATTTTCAACCCCCCAAGTAGAGGCTGTCGGCGCCCAAAAGCCTTTTACCAATCGCGTGTAAGAATTAATGGTAGGTGTTGTAAGCGGAAGAAGTGGTTTCATATACTTTGTCATCCCTGCTACAAAATATTGCATTAACTCACTCATACTATTTTCACCTTTTTCATCATAAAAAAGATTTTTTCCTGTTTTTACACAACTAGGGGAGATATGAATATGTCCACTTTGTCCGGGATAATCTAATGACCAGCGGGCCATAAAAGTTGCCATAAGCTCTCTTTTTTGAAAGAAAACCTTAGAAAAAGTTTTAAAAAGACTCGCTTTGTCTGCAGAGCTTAGGGCCGAGTCATATTCAATGGCCGCTTCCCAAACGCCGGGGCCTGTTTCACAGTGTATTCCCTCCACTGGGATATTAAGAGAGTTGCAATAATCCATAAATTCATTAAATAAATCTGAATACGCTGAATTTCTTAGGACAGAATAACCGCACATTCCAGGAGTAAGTGGTTTGAGGTTTTTAAACCCCTTCTCTCGAATTGAATGGGGTGTTTCATCGAACACAAAAAATTCATATTCAAAAGCAAGATTGAAATCGAGACCTAAGTCATTTGCTTGCCTCAGTACTCTTTTTAAAATATTTCGTGGGCAGATTGGGTGGGGGGATTTGCCATCATGATCAACAAAGTCTGCAATAAAGAAGGGGAGACCTTCATCCTTAAGCCATCTCTCCGTTGCAATATCGATTTTAAAGTGGGCATCAGGGTAAGCTGTATGCCAGCCAGTAAATTCAACCCCGTTTTCATAGAGAACATCATTTATATCCCAACCAAAAACACAGTCACAAAAGCCACCTGTTGCCTTAAGCACTGACTCGAATTTTTTTAGCGAGATATACTTTCCACGTATGACTCCATCAATATCAGTAATCCCCAATTTGATGCGAGAGACTCCTTTGTCTTGATATTCTTTAATCTTTTTTTGAATGTCATTACTCATAAGAACCCTTTACTTAGTTATAGCTTGAATTAAACTTTAGTTTTAAAATGAATCGACTTAAGTCTGGTTACGCTATGAAAACCATATTTGGATAAGCTTGAACCTACACCTGAATTTTTCACCCCTGTCCAGGGTAGTGCTGGATCTAGATAATCACAACGATTCATAAAGACGGTACCCGTTTCAGCTTCGTTGCCGATTCTTTGGGCGACAGACACATCATTAGTAAAGATGGCACAGGTTAGGCCATAGTCGCTATCATTTATATTTTTAATTGCTTCATCTACATTTTGAACTTTCATTACGGGAAGTAGGGGACCAAAATTTTCTTCTTTCATGATCTTCATTGAGTGGTCTACATTGGTCAGAATTGTCGGTTCAAAAAATGTCCCTCGTTCGATAACTTTTTTTGTTCCTCCCATTAAGATTTCCGCTCCATTATCAAGAGCATCTTTTACTTGCTCTTCCATATAGATTGCAGCTTTTGCATCGGCCAGGGGACCTAGAGTTGTATTTTCGTTCAAAGGGTCACCAAGCTTATAAGTTTTCACAATATTTTTTATTTTTTCTAAAAAAGGTTCATAAATATCTTCATGGACATAGACTCTTTCAATTCCACAACATGATTGTCCCGAATTAAACATACAGCCATCTACAACCGAAGCACTCGCATAGTCTAGATCAGCATCAAGATGAACATAGGCAGCATCTTTACCCCCTAGCTCCAAGGCAGGTGCCATAAATCTTTTGCTCGTATGTTGGAGAATTTGTTTTCCCCCGTTTACAGAGCCAGTAAAAATAACGTGATCAATTGGAAGCTCTTCTATGACTTTTCCTGTTACTTCGTGAGTGATAATGGAATTAAATAGCAGGTTATTATTCTCTCCCATTTGTTTAAAAGCATTTTCAAAATGTTTACCAATTTTTGGAGTTAGTTTTGAGTGTTTTAGTAAAACCGTATTTCCTGCGATTAAAGCAGGAACAATAGAGTTGACACTAATTAAGAGTGGGTAATTCCAGGCGGAAATGACAAAGATAGTTCCGAGGGGCACGTGTTCAATTGAGCGTTCAAAACCTTCATTAGTCTTATCCTCTAAAAGGTCAGGGGCCAAAGCTTTTTCGGCAATTTCGCATAAATAATTTGCTCGTTCAAAGAAACCATTGACCTCACCACCTGCGTAGTGAAGGGGGCGACCCATTTGTTCTGTTATATCTTTTGCGATTTCTTCTCTATTGTCTTCAAAGTATTGAAGTGCAGCTTTTACCAGCCTAATCCTCTCCTGCAATAGAACTTGCTTCCATTTAGCCTGGGATTCTTTTAACTTCGCTACTTTTTGCTCTTGCTCTTCAAAGCTTTCGTAATGAAAGCTACCGATAGATTCACCAGAGAATGGATTAACACATTCTAATTGGGGCATAAGAATACTCCTAAGATTATAAATATATATAGATAATTTTAATCTAAATCTGATTTTAAGCTATGGGGGAAAAGTAATACTACTGTGCTTAACTCGGGGATTTATTTAAGACTTGCGAGCCCGTAACGGCAGAGATAGATACTTGGTTATGAGATAAAATGGTGGTCGTAACAAGGATTGAACTTGTGACCCCCTCGATGTCAACGAGGTGCTCTCCCGCTGAGCTATACGACCACGTGAGTTATAAGATAATAAAGAATTGTTGTTTGCTAGTCAATAATTACTATGAGCTAGATTAAGTTTTCTTTGTCGGTTTGAGCTAAATTTGCTACATTTACTCGATGCAAAAACGACTTGATCGCAAATTTATCCCTTGGATTTTTTCACATATTCTTGAGTATACTCATTATTATATAGGTGCGGTGTTTTCACTTTTCATGCTTCATCATTTCTCTAGCGAAATTCCCTTAATGGCGAAGGAGCTTGGGGATCTCGCTATGTCTAATCGCTTAGGTGAAATTCCTATTTTGGAGTTTTTTCTCTTAGCTATATATATTCTATTTTTTAGAACCATGTCTCGCTTACTTTTCTTCTATCCCGCTCGGGTTCAACAAAGGAATTTAAGAATGGAGCTGGTTAACCGTCTAGAAAGAAGTACTCCTAGAAAGTATCAGAAATATAATGAAGGAATGCTTTTTCAAATCATGTGGAATGATTTAAATCGTATTCGTGGATTTATGGGGTTTGCTTTACTTCAGTTTGGAAATATAATAATTGCTGCGACTATCTTTATCCCTAAGATAAGATCATTTAACCCAGACTTTCTAATCGCCTTCTCTCCACTGATCGCCTGTGTCTTTATTTTGGCAACAAGTGTTTACTTTTTTCACCCCATCATGAAAAGAGGGATGGATCAGTACGCTGATGTTCAAAAGTTTTTGATTGAGTGCTATGAGGCCAAAAAAACAATTCAAAATTATCACTCTGAAAAGGACTTCTACCAAGTCTTTAATGATGTCTCAAATAGGGAGTTGAAAACGTTTTTTATTTCCACCCTAGGAAGAGTTTTTACATTTCCGATTGTTAAAGTTGGGGTAGGAGCATCTTTAATTTGGGCCGCTGTTATCGTTTTAAATAATAAACTTAATCCAAGTGATCTTATCTTCTTTTCAACTTTTTTATTTTTGGTCTTAGAGCCTTTAATGTTTTTATCTTGGATTGGAATTGTTACAAGTCAGGGATACGCTGCTTGGACCAGAATTAAAGAGTTAATTAGTGACTTGAACGTGGAGATACAAGATAGTTACCTTATATCTAACAACTCTGTGGAAAAACCATCTATTCCTTGGTGGGATAAAAATATCGATATAAAAATTAATCCTAAAGAATGGACAGTTGTGGTAGGGGAGACTGGTTGTGGTAAGTCCTGGTTGTTAGAGCGCTTTTCAGACTTATTGTATAAAAAAGGGGTAAGTTTCAGCTTTATTCACCAAGAACCGTATCTATATAATGATACCGTTGCTGGAAATATATTTCTGGGGCAAAAAGTAACCCCTGAAAAGAAAGAGCGAGCGAAATTCTATTTAAAAGAATTTGGCCTTGATATCTTAGATGATAATTTAGATGAGCTACTCTCGCTAGAACTAGGTGAAAATGGTAAAAGAGTCTCCGGCGGACAAGCTAAGCGTATAGCGTTGATTCGCTCACTAGTAAGTGATGTAGATTATATTATCTGGGATGATCCTTTTTCATCAGTCGATTTAATATTAGAAAATGATATTTTAGAGAAGCTAAGAATAGATGAAAAACTTAAAAATAAAACCTTTGTGTTTTCTTCTCACCGATTGAGTACGGTCAGAAACTGTGAAAATATAGTCTTACTGGATAAGTCGCAGGGAATCCTTGAGTCGGGAAAAACGAAAGAACTTTTAAATCAGGAGTCGGAAGTTGACAGCTTCTTCAAGAAACAATTGGTCTGATTACCTATATCTAAAAGACCAAAAGTATTTAATTACATTTGTGATCCTCTCGTTGGTGGCATCGTCATATCTTGGCTTCATTACTCCTCAAATAATTAAAAACTTATTTGATAGTTACTCTGGTAGTGAGGATAAAACGATTCAAGCAATTTGGGTATTGGTAGTGGTACTCGTTTGTGAGTACCTTGTTTCCGTCATTTATCAAATTTCAGTGAATAGATATGTTCAGCATTTACTAAATCATATCCGGTCCATGAGTTTTAAAAGATGGGTTTTAAGTATTGAGTCTGCAGCGGGAGGACAATATGGAGATAATAAGTATCCATTAGGGGAAGTTTTATCTCGGGTTTTGACTGATACAGAAGCAGTTATTGAGATGATCAGTACAGGGAGTTTTAAGATATTTATTGATATCACCTTTATCATATCCTGTTTAATTGGGTTTATTAAACTTAATACTGTCTCGGGAGTAACATTAATTATAGCGGAAGTACTCGTTTGTATCCTACTTGTAGTTGGTGGGAAGCAGATGGGAAAAGTTTATATGCAAGTGCAAAAATCTATCGGCGTTATGTCTCGTGTTATCGCCAATCTTGCTGGTGGATTTAAATTTACTTTTTATCATCCCCATGAAGATTATGCATCTAAAAGAGGATACTCTGTATTTGAAGATTTCTTAAAGAAACAGTTGAAGGCCAATATTTGGGATGCAAGTTATTTCTCTATTGCTGAATCTTTATTTCCAATACTATTGGCCCTATTGGTTTTAATTTTTCCCTATAGCAATATTTTAGAAATGGCAGTCCTCGCCGCTATTGTTGACTTGATTCAAAGATCGATTGCTCCAATAAAAGAAATTACGGGAAAAATTTCAAGTATCCAAAGAGCGCGAACAGGCATTATTAGAATAGAAGAATTTAATAAGGACCTAATGACCTTACCAAAGTCAAAGTTTGACTCTAAAACTGAACATTTAGAGTTAGCAGAGCTTACGGTTAAGGTTGATCACTTCTCTTATAGCAAAAAAGAAGGTAAGGAGGGCTTCTCCTTAAGGGAAATAAGTTTTAATGCCCACCCAGGTGAACTTATTGGGATTGTGGGGCAATCAGGATGTGGAAAGTCGACATTATTAAAGATTCTTTCCGCGGATATTATTGATGAGCATGCGACTATTGAGATTAAAGATACAAATGGAATTACTTTAAAGTTTAATGGGGCCAACAAAGAAGAGATTTTAAAATATAAAAGCCAGGTTAGCATTGTTAGCCAGGATTCTCATGTCTTCTCTGCTAGTCTCGAATTTAATATTACGATGAGTTATGACCACAAAAAAGATTTTGAAAAGTTCTGGAGTAATGTTGAAAAGCAGATTCCTTATGTACAAACTTGGGGAGTTACTTCTGATTCAGAAATAAATGTAAAAGAACTATCTCTAGGACAGAAACAATTATTATCAGCATTAAGGGCCTGTTACTTGGCCAAACCCATTGTTTTATTTGATGAAATTTCATCCGGCCTAGATTCAGAGCTAGAGGAATCATTGAGAATTTTGGTCTTGATGATTCAAAAAAAA
>JBFKKF010000108.1:0-6221 GCA_041631355.1 Bacteriovoracaceae bacterium
CATAGAAGTTCCCGAGTAAACGTCGTACATATTATTAGGTACTGTTGATAAAATATTTCTCCCCGGAGCTGCAACATGAACTGTATTAGAACCGTAGCAAGAAAAACTTGCAAGACCATCATTATAATTGTGAGCTGCCACAGAGATAACATTATCAACTTGGTAGTTAGACGGATAATGTGGTCTAACATTATTATCCGTTGCAGAGTTACCTGCAGCAGCAGTAAAGATAATTCCTGCTCTATTTGCAGCTTCAATAGCATCTTTAAGGGCCTGAGAATGTCCTCCTCCTCCCCAAGAATTACTCATGATATCTACTCCAACTTTAGTCGCGTAATCAATTGCAGCAATCGCATCTTCTGTACTCCCACTCCCTTGATCGGAGAGAAATTTAACTGCAACTAATTGAGCGTGTGCCATAACCCCTGCAACACCTATAGCGTTATCATGTTCTGCTGCTACCGTTCCGGCACAATGAGTACCATGTCCATTACCATCCATTGGATCACCATCTTTATTTGCAAAATCATAACCATGAATATCATCAATGTATCCATTGCCATCATCATCTACTCCGGCCACACCATTTAGCTCTGCAGAATTAGTCCAGATATTATTTTTTAAATCCTTATGGTTATAATCAATACCAGTATCTATAATTGCTATTTTGATTTTACGGTCCCCTTTCGTTAGGCCCCAAGCATCTTTGGCATTAATATCTGCACCGGCAACACCGCTAGGTGATGAATTTCCACGAGAAGAAGCTGGTTCATTATTTCCGTTATTCACCAGTCCCCATAATTTAGAAAACTTTGGATCATTAGTTAACGAAGAAGGACTTCTCTGTCCGATGGCATGGTAGATATAATTTGGTTCCGCATATGCAACAGCATCCAATTTATTTAGCTCTGAAATTTCCGAGTATATCTCTTGGTCATTCTCTATGTTCAGAACAACAAAATCCCCTGCCAAAGTACTCAAAGAGCTTTTTATAGACATTGATTTTTGTATAAATACTTCGATAATGGCCTTATTTAATGGTTGCTTAAGTTTGACAATAATTTGCCCAGGCACATAATTAAGGGCAATAGGCCGCTTTTTCTTATCTGCTACAACATAGCTTGAAATGACTACAATCAAGCATAGTAATAAAATCTTCTTCATGAACTCTCCTTACAGTCTCTTACTAAGACAAAAAATAATTTGCATGTGTAGCTATATTGTACAGCGAAATAAAAATTTAATATGCTAGGTAAAAACATCACAGAGAAGTATTTAACCGCTGGAATTTTCTATAAAAATATTAGATGATAGAACTATGACATCTATACTAAATAAAACAAATCACCCGGTGGAAATAAAGAAGATTTACATTGAAATCTGGGCCCTTAGGGATGAAATTGAAGCCACGGTTCGTAAACGAATTAAAGATTCCGATGAAACAGATCCTTCAAAAGTGGATATTGAAGACATTAAAGAATATTACACCAGAGTACTCCAAGTTACCGGGGATAATAACGAAGAAGGCGAAGAGTCTGGCGAGGGTCTTGATGCCTCGGGAAATCCTATGGATGACGATGCCCAGGCCATGATGGCAGCATTGGGTGGAGAAGCTGGAGGCGAAGACAATACCGATGAAGCCAAGGAGGAACAGCCACCTGCAGAAGGGGAAGAGGATGCTGATGCCCAGGCCATGGCCGCTGAAATGTTAGGTGATCAAGGAGCTACCCCAGAAGATGATGCCGCCGCAGAGCTAGCTGCCCAAATGCTTGCAGATCAAGGCGGATCCGATCCTACTAGTGGAAATAGCGAAAAGCTAATTGAGCTAGAAAGAATTAGACCCGAAGCCGATAAAATATTTAGAGGTTTTGTTCTTCTCTCAGACATCCAGATGGATCAAATTTTAATGTTTACGAGACAAGACTTTATTAGAGGACAAAATATTGTCATTAATTTTGTTATCCCTAATAGCTTTAATATTTCTGCCGAAGTTGTGAATACATTACATATTTCAAGAAACTCAAAGATCATTTCAAATTCTAAACCAAGTCATAGAATACAATGTAAATTTCTCTTCAAGTTTCCTGATGAAAGAGCATCTCTTAGACATTTTTTACAGTCAATTGAACCAGATATTCCAAAGAACACTAAAAAGTCCAAGCCTAAGAAAGAAGGCGATGAAGATGATGTAAATTTTGATGATTTAGGTTTCTAATGAATTACTCTGATCTGAAAACAAGAAATATGGCCTCCACCTGGCTCTCAATATTTTTTTTAATTCTCTTATTAACTTATCTAGGATTTATTGAATTTTTCAAAGACCAAAGAACAGAGCTCTCTGCGGTAGATCTTCTAAAAAATCCAATTAGGGCCGAAGTTATCCACGGAGTTGATTCAATTAGGTTTAAAAATCGACTTGGAGAATATAGAGTCACTACCAATGGAGATCACTGGTCATTAAATTACCCACGGGTAATGCCGGCTAAAAATCAAGTCATAGAAAATATCCTTGCGGCCTTAAGGACAATCAAAGTAACTACGATTCATGAATATGAACCTATTAACCTGCAAAGTTTTTCACTGGACAATCCGATAATGGAAATTGATCTTTATACTAAGTTAGATGAAAAAGTTGAAATCAAAGTTGGTCTGATAAATCCCATTAACAAAACCTCATACATAAGTGTTTCAGACAAAAACTATATTTACCAAGTAGAAATTTTAAAAGGGAAGCTAGAAAAATTAGAATTATCAGATTTTATTGATGCCAGTATTTTTTCTATGAAATCCGATCAAATCTCGGAGCTAAAAATATATCAAGGAAAAACACTTCTGCATAAATTAATTAATGACGATGGAGTGTGGATATCAAATAAATACAAAACCATCTCGCAGGATAAGACAATAGATAGAATTGATCGTTTGTTAAGTATGAAGACCCATATGATTATCGATCAACAAAATTCTGAACTCCAGACTTTTATTAAAAATTATATGGATCATCCTCTCTATCAGGTTGAAGTCCATACTAAGGACAAACAAACTGTTTTATATAAAGTGAGCTCACTCATAGGGGCGATTACAGATTTAAAGCTCGAAAAAAGACAATACTTTCTCATGTCTGCTTCAGATAGATCTTATCCCTATGTGATTTCTAAAGAATTTTTAAAAGAGTTTCTTATACGCTACAAAGACCTGAGATAATTTAAGTCTTTACCAATAATGAAAGCCCATCTCTTACCGGTATAAAGCTTGCAACCCACTTTTTAGTCTCGCGAATGTAATCGTGTAATTGTTTAATCTGTTGTGCGGACTTTTTAGTATGGACAAGACTTTCATCTAAAAAACTTCCACGCCAATAGGAGTTATCAATCAACACAAATCCACCGGGTGACATTTTCTTTTCAAGTTCCTGTAAAAATGAGAGGTAATCTGCTTTTACTCCGTCAATCAGTGCAATATCAACCCTATCCGTATTTTGTAAGACTTTAAAGGCATCATCATTATGGTACTCAAGAAGATGACTCCATTTCCCCCAGGGAAGTTTATTAAATTCATTCTCTAGATCAGATCTTTTTTCCGTTAATACAATTTTTTGAAGAGTTTTCTCAGCTCCCAGGAGAAACCAAAAAGCTGAATGGCCATAGCCAGATCCCATTTCAAAGATAACTTTTGGACTACTTAATAAGGCCAATACCCTAATAATGCTTCCCACATCATTTTTTACTGCAGGGAAATTCAAATCCACTCGACGTGCTTCTAGTTGTTCGAATAACTCAATTCTGTCAGCCGGTATATTATTGTATGGAAGTGATTCTGAGAAACTAAAAAGTTGTTCAAAATTCAAGGGATGGTCACGCATAACGGTCCAAATTAAAAAGGCCACTTACGTGGCCTTGAATTATTTAATTTCTTTATGAACTGTGTGTTTACGTAAGAACGGATTGTACTTTTTAAGCTCTAATCTCTCTGGATGAGTCTTTTTGTTTTTTGTAGTTGTGTATCTAGAAGGTGATTTTCCTATTTTTCTAGCTTCTGTACATTCTAATGTTATTTGAACTCTAGGCCCCTTTGCCATATATCCTCCAATTCTAATTTTTTAAGTATCTAAGGATTGGTAAATTACTATTATTATGTTAAGTTTGTCAAAAAAATTAATACACCTAATCAAAAAAAGTAGCAAAATGAGTGATTTTATAAAATTTGAATTAAATAACTGGAATCAGGTTCACTATACCAATGGAAAATTAAGGGCTCTCTTAGGCATGGGAGCGACGCCAAGTGTTAATGGAGCAGATATTCATTATTCACTGGTAGTTTTAGATGAGCATAATAATGAAATCCACCAAGAAGATATCCCTACATTAGAACAAGCCTGTAGTGAGATTAATAGACGATATCTTGGTCAATGGGAACTAAAAAACTCTGAGGAAAAAAAATCTGGAAGCGGTTGTGGAAGCTGTGTGGCCCACTAGATTTGCAAATTAGGATAAAAGATTCCACTTTCAATTAAACAAGTGAAGATGTCATTATACTCGCTAAATAATTGAGCACTCTCAAAAACATTTAAAACTTCTTGCTGGGTATGATATTTCCCCTGTAACTCCTGAGAAATTAAACAGAGGACCTGGGCAGGATAAAGATCAGAGACAAGCTCCAATTCTAAAATAATCCCTTTATTACACTTAGCACGAATAGCAAGGCCATGATCCAGTTCAAACTCAAATTTCGGTGTTTCAAAGTATATCCATTGCTCAGATCGAAGTTCATCTAGGTATTGCTGAGAATAATTCAAGACAGATTTATCAAGACTTTGAACCTTGCAATCATAGCATTTTCCAAACTCGGACATTAACTCAGCGACAAGATCTGATTGAGTTAACCTGGAGTTAGCCTCTACAAGATTAATCACCCTAGATCTTACTGAGGAGATACTTTTACTTAAACTAAGACTAACTTTGGGCTTAAGAAAAGTATTTAAATCAGACAGATTAGAATCTATAAGTAATGTGCCATGATGAAAAGAGCGATCTTTTTTCTGCTTAAAAGCCGAACCTGAAAATTTATAATCTATGCCATTTTTAGAAACAACGAGATCTGAGCGTTCATTTCTATGGGCGCTAATATTTAAATTCTTAAGGGCCTGGAGAATAATTGTCTGACTAGTTTCTTTATGATAATCCCGCTCTCCATGGAGAAATGAAAAGTTAAGATTTCCTAAATCATGATAAACACATCCACCACCACTCTGCCTTCTCACTAGTTTTATTCCTTGTTGAAACATTTCAGAAAGCCGACACTCCATTAACGGATTTTGAAAGCGGCCCATAACAACTGAATCTCTGTTATTATACAGAAACAAAAACTTCTCCTGTGGCCCTATTATTTTTAGAAGAAAGTCCTCAATTGCAAGATTGATATAGGGATCAGTATAGGGGGAAAGTGCAGTGAATAAATTCATCATAAAAGAGAAATACACTAATTATAGGTAGTTAGCAACATACCTGTCTTTTTTACTAAAGTTTATAATTCATTACTCCGATAGACTCAAAGTCGGGAGGGAAAATGAAATTCAAAAGAATAATGTCCATAACTATCACTAATTCTTACCTATTATTTATTTTTGCCTCTCTTTTAGCAGGTTGTGAAAAGCGAAAAATTCCAAATACCGGCTATTTTAATAGTAAAAATTTAGCTTCACGATCTCTGGCCAGCGTGGCACCGAAAGATAAAACCTCAGAGTTTTTAAACTTTCAAGAACCTCAACAGATAATGGTTTATTGCGCCTACAATGCCAGCAGAATTGAAAATTGCTACCATATTCACTTTAATAAAACCTTACAAGAGTTTATTGAACAGGCAAAACGTAAGCCAACACCTCAAGAAATTGAATCAATAAAATCAACTTATTCATTTAAGAAAGTGAATGAAATCTTTGAACAAAGAATCAATATTATAAAGAAAGAACTCAATCTAAAAATTACAAGTCATATAAAGAAACAGAAAAACTTTTGTGATAAAAATTCAAAGCTCAATATGAAAAGGTGTATGGAGCAGTTTGTTGAACGAGATACATTAAGTGTTTTAAATAATTTTCAGTTTAAGCATAAACTTAATGGACATGAGTACCTATTTATCAAGAAAACCCTAGAAGATCAGTACCTAAGAGTTCTAAACAATGTCATAACGACCGGCACTATTTAATAACATGAGAACATGGG